>JBILPY010000589.1:0-3309 GCA_044373575.1 Prosthecobacter sp.
TGTTCGGTTCCGGCCAGCAGGCCACCAAGTTGTTGTAGTCGGTGTCTTCTCCTTCTTCGCAGTGATCCTGCGGATTCAGATGCTCCAGATGAAATCCGATCTCACGCGGTGGACCGGGGCGGAGCTGGATGCGCCGTCCTGTATAGGCGCATATCGCTCCTTGTTCACCATGGAGACCATCTTCCACGTCCCTCACGACCACATCGTCACGGCGCATCGCTTCATAGGTGAACTCAAAACCATCAGCCCCATGCGCGGCGATGCGTTGCTGCTGCCAGGTGACGAGACTGGCGGGGACGGCTCGTTTTTTAATCGTCCGCACGAGCCAGAGCGTTGAGGGTTGCGAGGCTGCTTTCCAGCCGTGTCAGTTCTCCGTCCTCCCCGCCCATGGTCTCGCGGGCTTTGTCCAGGTTGGCTTCGGCATCCTCCAGATCCCCCTCGCTCATGTCTTCCTCAGCCTGCTCGAGCATGCTCTTGACCTCAGCATTACGCGAGTCGGCCTCTTTCCCCATGAAGTGCTCCAGCACCCAGTTGCTGTCAGCAAAGGAGACCGTGGGGTGCCTTGGTGGCGATTCGCCGAGAATCCACACCTGCCTGGCAGGCACCTCTCCGACCACCTGCGCCGAGTGAGACGAGCAGATGAACTGCACTCTGGGAAAGGTTGCCATCAGATCCTTCACCACATGTCTCTGCCATTCGGGGTGCAGATGCACGTCCACCTCGTCGATCAGCACCACGCCAGGGGTTTCGTCGAGCACACGCTCTGGGTGCACTCCACCGTTGCCATTCCCCAGCAGGTGGGCGTTGAGCGCCACCGCACGGATGGCCATGTCCGCAAGAGTGGACGCCATCGTCCTTTGACCGTCACTCAAGTTGGAGAAAGGCTGGGCCTTTCCTGCAATGCTCACCACCACCTCCCCTTTGGTATGGTCCCAGTAAATCTCATCGACCCCTGGAATGCCACGTTTGAGGGCCAGTCTCACGGCTTCAAAAGCTGGCTTGAACTGCCCTTTCTCATCCCGTTTCGCCGCTTGGAGCACGAACCACTTCAGCACGTCCTTGATGCGGATGCGCTCATTCAGGCAATCGTAGTAGCCATCCTCGGGTCGGCTTTTTAGATCGCCGGACAAATCGGCCAACTCGCGCTCATTGGAAGGCAGCCAGGCTCTTCCGGCTCCGTAATAGGCCAGCAGCGGCAGGGGCAGGGCCTGTTTATCGCGCTTAACAACGATCTCACTGATGTCATAGATCACGCCCATGTTGGGGAGGTCAACGGTCTTGGATTTGCGTGCGCGCTTCTGCCGTGTCCATGTTTGAGATTTCCCGTCCAATATCCTGCCGCTGGCTGTGATTTGCACCGGGCCGGCGGCTGCGAAGACCCGCTCGCCGTTCTCATAACTCTTGAGAACCTCCCGCACTTCATGATCTACGATGTTGCGCCACTGCTTTGCCCCCCGCACGATCTCGCTGACGTGCCAGATGCCTAGGGCCACGGAGACAGCACTGAGGATGCTCGTCTTGCCGGACCCGTTGTCCCCCACCAGCAGGGTGAAGCGCGGATCGAACGTTAGGTCTAGGTGCTCGATACCCCGGAAGTTGTCGATCTGGATGGAATCAATTCTCATGTGTCGGCTAGACTAGGTCGTCGGGGAGAAATTTGCAATCTTCCAGGTCATGAGGCGGCCACGGCGGAGCGCACATCGATCTGCCCGGTCACGGCGGCGGAGATCAGCGCGGTGCGGCGTTCTTGCAGCAGGTCGATGGCTCGCTGGGCTTCGGCGGTGAGGGTGTCGAGTCTTTGCCTCTGGTCGAGTAAATGCGCGACAATTGCTTTTTGTTCACTCAAGGGTGGCAACGGCATTGTCATCTCTCTGATGTCAGGCATGCCAATCGTCGGAATAGTTGCACCACCAGCAAGCCGGTAAATCTCATCATTCATCGCGTAGAGAACGTGAAGAAGATATTGGTTGAAGACAGATGGCCCGCAAACCCAAGCGATGATGTGCTGCGACACGCACATTGGCTTCGTCGTAATCGCCGACAGACCGACACGAGCACCATCCCGATTCATAACCACCGCGCCTGCTTCAATGAGGTGAGCCGACGAGTTTTGCATCCCGACGGCTGAAATCTGAACCTCAGTTTCGTCGATAAAGTCTGACGCCGAAAGTGTCTTGGTGTCGTTGAGTGAAATCCACGGAATGCAACAGTCCTCCTGCACCCAATACGCCTCATTGGATTTCTGCGGTGTGTGACCAGACTCAATCCTGCATGCACGTTTGAGAGGCATGACATCCCAATGCTCGGGCACGTCTCCAATCCATTCGATGCCGGAGGGTTTGAGGGGGGCGGCGGGGTTCAGGCCGCGGGTGACGGCGTGGGAGATGACGGCCTGACGCTTCTCCTTCAGGAGCTCCATCAGCCGCCGCTGCTCCGCCACCAGCGCATCAATCTTCCCCGTCTCCCGGTCCAGAAACGAAAGAAGCTGTTTCAACTCATCGGCAGGAGGAACCGCTACGCGAATTGAGCCGATGGTGTCCGTGTTCAGATTGAGCTGAGTTCCCCACTTACCGAGGCCCCCGTAGCAAGTGCCACCCTCAAAGATCCGATACAGAAACAGCGGATTGATCTTCAAACTTGGGAAGTAAACAAAACCGTCATGGATACATGCCTTGATAGCCGAAATGCACGGCTTTCCGACTGTGCCAGCGATGCTAACGAATAACTCTCCCGGCGCGATTTTGACACTCAGCGAACTACCGAGTTCCGATAGCCGCTGGGTTGTCTCATTCAGCACGCCATCGCACGCGGAGACATCGGCGATGCGCACCCAAGCGAACTCACCTTCGTCATCGAAATACTTTGGGTCGTCGATTGGACGTGGCGAAGCACCACGCTTCACTGGTGACAACCACTTGATCGAGATCACCTCCCAATGCTTTGGCACCTCCCCGAGCCATTCGACGCCGCTGGGTTGGTAGGCGGGGTAGCGCGGGAAGCTCAATGCGACAGCCCTCCGATCATCGTGAGGATGCGGTCGGTGACGCCTTTCAGCTCGGCGTCTATCTCCGCCAGGGGGCGCGGGGGCTGGAAGACGTAGAAGTGGCGGTTAAGGGGGATCTCGTAGCCGATCTTCGTCTTGTCGGGGTCGATCCAGGCATCGGGGGCGTGGGGGAGGACTTCGCGTTTGAAGTAGGTCTGCACGTCCTCGCTGAGGGGGACGTTTTCGGTGTCGCGCAGGGCGCTGTCTGGCACAGGCTGGCCCTTGGTCTTGCCTTTGGCACTGAGGACGATCTTCCCCTTCGCATC
>JBILPY010000590.1:0-3305 GCA_044373575.1 Prosthecobacter sp.
GCGATCACGACGAGCATTTCAACAAGGCTGAAGCCAGCCTTAAGGGAGGTAACTTTGGTCTGTTTCATAGTATCTTGGTATGTTGGGCTGTTGGTATTTGAAATCCGAGTCCAATTCCCAGAAGGGAATCATTCGTTCGGAGTATGGTATTTATAGCTAATCACATAATCCACTCAACTATTATTTTCATAATATTCACATTTTTCTGACATCTATCCGCCGGAGCCGTGGATAGGGGCGGCCTTCAAGCCATCGACTTCAAGACCGAAATGGCTTCTCTCAAGCCCTGAATGAATGGAATTGGAAGGTGGTGATTGATTTCAAAGTCCCATCCCCACATTGACCTCAATGGGCACTGCCTGTTAAATGGGCTTCCATGCAGACACCCCGCACCGCGAAACAGCACCGCAAGACGGCTGAGACCGATATTCAGATCGAACTGGCCGTCGATGGCTCTGGCATTTCACAGATCGACACTGGCGTTCCTTTCTTTGACCATATGCTCACTCTCTTCGCGAAGCATGGGCTCTTTGACCTGAAAGTGAAGGTCGTGGGGGATATCGCTGTGGATTACCACCACACGGTCGAGGACACGGGGATCGTGCTCGGTCAGTGCTTCCGCGAGGCGCTGGGAAACAAATCAGGCATCACTCGCTACGGTTTCTGGCTCCTGCCCATGGATGAAACCCTGGCCGAGGTGGCACTCGATCTCAGCGGACGGGCTTTCCTCAGCTATCATGCACCGGAGCGGGTGGAGGCTATCGGCGGCATCAACCGCTTCAGCTACCAGCTCGTGGAGGAATTTCTCCGCGCCTTTTCATCCAGCCTGCTCGCTACGCTGCATGTGGAGATCAAACGTGGACGCGACGCGCACCACATGGCCGAGGCCATCTTCAAAGGTCTAGCCCGTGCGCTCGACATGGCGACGCGCCATGATCCGCGAGTGACCGGCATTCCCAGCACAAAGGAGGTCCTGTAATTCATGAACCTCGGAGTGCTCGACTACGGCGCTGGTAATCTACGCAGCGTCGTGAATGCCTTTGCCGCCATCGGCTATGAAGCCAAACTCGTCACGAAGCCTGAGCAGTTCGATGACATCGACGTTCTCGTCTTCCCAGGGCAAGGCGCGTTTGGCGACAGTGTGCGTATTCTTAAAGAAACTGGACTCTGGGAGCCTCTGCGTGCCTGGCTGAAGGCTGAAAAGCCCTACCTTGGCATCTGCCTCGGCTACCAGCTCCTCTTCGAGTCCAGCGAGGAATGTCCCGGCGTCGAGGGGCTTGGCGTGGTGCCGGGCCGCGTGAGAAAGTTCGATGCCTCCCACGGGCTGAAAATTCCGCACATGGGCTGGAACAAAGTCACCTGGGCCGAAGACAAGCCGGTCTGGTGGAAAGACATCCCCAATCCTGCGCACCTCTACTTCGTCCACAGTTACTACCCCGATGTGGCGGATGAATCCCTCGCACTCTGCCGCACGGACTATGGTGTGCCTTTTGTCGCCGGGATTGCCAAAGCGAACCTCATGGCTGTGCAGTTCCACCCCGAAAAAAGCCAGGAGATCGGGCTCAAGTTGCTAAAGAATGCCGTCGAGCATCTTGCCACAACACTGTAATCCTTGCCCGCCATGTCACGCCGCCGCCTCAGCCCACCACTTATTCCAGGATTTTGGCTAATCGTGATCTTCGTGCTTCTGGTTGGCTCCGTGGGCGGATATTTCTATTTTTTGGCTCGGCAGACCACCTTTGAGCGGCAGGCGGTAAGTTCGGAACCTTGATCAGGATTCCCTTCCGCAGTTCCGAGCCGATTCAGTGGATCGGTGCCAAACCCATATTGCCTGACGAAACCCTCGTTTGCCAAAAGGGCCAAACCTGCTAGCCTCCGCGCCCCTTCCCCCTCCCCCCAGAAATAGAGACTCATGACGCCCCCCTCAAAGATTCGGAACATCGCCATCATCGCCCACGTTGACCATGGCAAAACCACCCTCGTGGACACCCTGCTCCGCGCCAGCGGCAACTTCCGCGAGAATCAGGCCATCGCCGAGCGCGCCATGGACAGCATGGACTTGGAAAGGGAGAAGGGCATCACCATCAAGGCCAAGAACACCTCCGTCCACTGGAACGGCTATATCATCAACATCGTCGATACTCCCGGCCATGCTGACTTCGGCGGTGAAGTGGAACGCGTGATGAAGATGGTCGATGGCGTCATGCTCGTGGTGGATGCCTATGAAGGCCCGCAGGCGCAGACCCGCTTCGTTTTGAAAAAGGCCATGCAGCAAGGCATCAAGCCGATCATCCTCATCAACAAGATGGACCGCCCGCACATCGAGCCGGCGAAGGTGCATGACAAAGTACTGGAGCTCCTCATGGAGCTCGAAGCCACCGAAGAGCAGTTCAATGCTCCCTTCATTTACGGCAGCGCCCGCGCTGGCTGGGTCACGGACAAGCCCGATGGCGAGCAGAAGGACATGACCTTCATCCTTGAGCAGATCATCAAGCACATCCCCGAACCCAAGGCCCAGCTCGAAGGCAGCTTCGAGATGTTGGTTTCGAATATCGACTGGGATAATTTCGTCGGTCGTGTCTCCATCGGCAAAGTCACTCGAGGCACAGTGAAGCTCGGCGACCGCGTCTTCCTTCTCGGCAAGACGCCTGAGGACAAACCCACGCCTTTCAAGGTCACCAAGGTCTTCCAATACACCACACTCACCACGAGTGACTCCGTCGAAGGCGGCGCTGGCGACATCGTCGGCATCAGCGGCCTTGAGGACGTGGACATCGGTCAAACCATCGCTGGTGCGGCAGACGCGCCCGCATTGCCCTTCGTAGCCATCGATCCACCGACCATCGTCATGCAGTTCGCCGTGAATGACGGCCCGCTGGCTGGTCGTGAAGGCACGCACGTCACCTCCCGCAAAATCCGCGACCGCCTGGACCGCGAGCAGAAGATGAACGTCACCCTTTCCTTCAAAGACACCGACACCGCCGGTATCTTCGATGTCAGCGCGCGTGGGGCCATGCAAATCGCCGTGCTCGTGGAGCAGATGCGCCGCGAGGGCTTCGAAGTTCTCGTCTCCCGTCCGATGGTCATCACCAAGAAGATCGACGACGTCACCTGCGAGCCTTTCGAGACTCTCTACCTCGACGTGCCGGATGATTTCCTCGGTCCGGTCATGAAGAGCATCTCCGAGCGCAAAGGCCGCATCGAAGACATGAACGCCCACAATGGCCGTACCACAGTGCAGTCCTGCATCCCGACTCGTGGTCTCATCGGCTTCGAGTTCGAGTTGATGAACCTCACGAGCGGTC
>JBILPY010000101.1:0-10721 GCA_044373575.1 Prosthecobacter sp.
TGTCAAAGGTGCAGCGGCTGATTTGAACGTGCCGTTTTCGCTGAACATCGTTACGGATCAAACCGCACGCGTGGCCTTTTATGCGGAAGATGAGGAGACTTACTTCGGTGCCTCCCATGCACGACTGGCAGATGCGAAGGTGCGTCTGCTGAGAGGCAGCGATAACTTTGAAATCGCTGTGGCGACCACGAATGCACTGGGCCGCGTGGACTTCGCTGGATTGCAGCCGGGTGACTATGTGATCGAGGCTTCAAAGGCGAAGCATTTCCGCGCGAGGAAGGGCTTTACCCTGGAAGCCGGACAAGATGTGACCCATTCCGCGATCCTGCCGATGCAGACGGTGAGCTTGAATTGGAAAGTGACGCCGACGCTGATCCCTGATGAAACACAGATCGCCATCGTGGCTGAGTTTGAGACAAACGTGCCTGCGCCTGTGATCACTGTTGATCCACCGTTGCTCGATCTGATGAAGATCGTGAGCGATGTGCAGCAGGTGGATTTCACCTTCACGAATCATGGTTTGATCACCGCGAAGAACCTGGAACTGAAGGCTCTCTCGAATGATGATTGGAGCATCGAGCCACTGACCACAGCGATTGGTGATCTCGGTGCGCATCAGTCCGTGGTGGTGCCAGTGATCGTGCGCAATCTGCAAGCTACTACACCGAGCGGCGCGCGCAGTTCATCATCAGCAAAGAGTTGCTGCGGTGGCTCATCGCCATCGAGTGGGGCTTCGCTGCGCACGTCAGCCAGTGGAGGTCCGAGCGGCGGAGGTGGTTGTTTGCAGATGGGCGTGACTTATCTGGTGCTGTGTGGTCCTGATGGGCAAGACCATGGTGTGCCCATTCCAGTGGTGAGCGGCACTGGTGCTGCTGGCTGTGGCTTCGGGGGAGGTATCTTCGAATTGAACGGTGTCGGCGGCCCCGGTGGGACTGTCTTCGTCGCTGCGCCAGGCTCGTTCACGTCTGTCTCATGCGATCCAAAAGGGCCGCCCACGATTCAGTCGGACGATCCCGGCGGCCCGCTTGATGACGCCCCTAGTGATACTCCAGGGACACCCACAGATGACACACCCGGCGAAACACCAAGCTCACCTCGCCCACCAAGAGTTCCACAGGAAGATCCGCCGACCGAATCACCGACCGATATCACCCGGGATGGCCCAGGAGGCCCAGGATTTCCTGGAAATCCTGGAGATGGCAGCGGATCAGGTATCGGCGGCGGCTCTGACGGCGGAGGCTCCAGCACCAGCGACTTCACCATGCTGGACTGTGCCATTAAGCTCAACCGCATGGTCACGAATCTCGGCGGCAGCGTGACCACGGCTCGCCCGTGTTGCTTCCCCGAAGACGGCAGCGGCGCGACGGAGCTGTTTGAGCAGCTTATCGGCTGGAACAACCTGATGCACACCTACATCGACTTCTTCACCTACTTCTTCGGCGATGAAGCCTGGGTGGTGAATGATCTCGATGCGAGCTTCTTCACCTTCATGACGCACTTCTGGTCGGCGGCGGCATCGACTTCGCCAGATGGCAATCTCGTGCTCGGCACGGAGATGACGGAACTCATCGCGCTGGCACCCACAGGCATCAGCGGAGCCCAGGTCGAAGCATTCCTGCTGCGCTGGAATCGCACGTTCACGAACTACGCCAATGGCATCACCACAGCTGCTCAAGCTTCGGCTTTGGGTCAAAGCATCGACTTCATGGATATCGTCGAGTATCTGCGCCGTGGCCGAGCCATGGTTGAAAGTTTCAAATGCGCGTGGCTCGTCGGCTATCAGACGCCCTGTGAAGGGGCCTACGTGGTGCGATGGAAGCTCTTCGAGTTCCTCACGCAGGGCGGCGGTGTCTGTGCTCGCGTGAAGCTGGAGATCGATCAGAGCGTGGTGCAGACGCGTGATGTCTTTGAGGCAACGCTCAGCCTCTCAAACGAAGGCGATGACGCCCTGGAAGACGTGACGTTGAAGCCTGAGGTGCGCGATGTGAATGGCGTGACGGTGAGCAATGCGGTGTTCTATGCCGAGGTCACTCAAAGCACGGGATTGACCGGCGGTGACTTGCTACCAAACGACTCCGCGACGCTCTCGATAACGCTGACGCCAACGGACTCTGCGGCCACGCAGGAGACGGATTATTACATCGGCGGCCTGCTCAGCTACACCAAGAACGGCAATCTAATCGAAACCAACCTTGAGCATGTGAAGGTGACCGTGCTGCCATCGCCGAAGTTGAAGCTGAAATACTTCCTGGAGCGCGATGTCTTCTCCGATGATCCACACACGATACCGATTGAGCCGTCGATTCCCTTCTCACTCGGCGTGATGGTCGAAAACGTCGGCAATGGCACGGCGAAGAACCTGAGCATCAAATCCGCTCAACCTCAGATCATCGAGAACGAGAAAGGTCTGCTCATCGACTTCAACATCATCAGCACGCAGGTGGATCACGAGCAGAAGGTCCCCGGCTTGAAAGCTGACTTTGGCGACATGTTGCCAGGGCAACGTCGAGTCGGGCGCTGGCTTATGACCTCCACCTTGCATGGTCACTTCATCAGTTACAAAGCCGGCATCTTCATAGGCGACGAAGCCAACACCGAACGCCCGCCGCTGGTGCAGAGCGTGGAGATTCATGAGATGATCCATGAGGTGTATGCGGATGGTCCCTTCGCCGATGGCCTCTCCGACTTCCTCACGAACGACACACCAGATCTGCTGGATCAGCCAGATGCCATCCATCTGAGCAACGGCACCGTGGAGCCTGTGTTCACCATTGTCAGCGCCAGCACCACAACACCAGGCGGTGCCGTGATGGATGTGCCGATGACGACGAACGTGCCCGGCGGCTGGGTTTGCCTGCGCATCCCGGAACCTTCAGAAGGCAACATGCGCCTCGTGGGTGTCACACGCTCAGACGGCAAAGAGCTGCAAATGGGCGCGAACGTCTGGCTCACGGACCGCACCTTCATTGGCTTCGGTTTGCAGCCTGTGCGCGAGCATCGCCTGCACATCCTCGACTACAACAGCACGGGCAGCTACATGCTGCACTACGGCAACTCCATCTCGATCGACGCCGTAGCTCCCACGAGTGTCATGCGCAGCACAGGCTCGGCCAGCAGGCAGAGCTTCGATGTGAGCTGGGAAGGCACAGACAACACCGCCGTGGCCGCCTACGACATCTATGTCTCGGTCGATGGCGGTCCCTTCACGCGCTGGCTGACGAACACGCGCCAAACCAGCGCGCGTTATCGCGGCACACCGGGTCACACATATGACTTCTACTCCGTCGCCATCGACAGCAGTGGCAATCGCGAAGCACCGCCATCCTCTGGCGATACCAGCACGACGACGAGCATCGCCAATGCCGCGCCTGTCTTTGCCGCTGTGGCCAATCAGGCGCTCAATGAAGGCCAAACGCTCGACCTCCAACTCAGCGCCACTGACGCGGACAGCGCCGGGCCTTTGACCTTCAGTCTCACCAGCGCAGCGCCCGCTGGACTCGTGCTCGATGCCAGCGGTCATCTCACCTGGGTAACGGGTGAAAACGATGGCGGCACGGTCACGAATGTGGATGTCATCGTCACCGACAATGACGATCCCGCAGCGATCGCAACCCGAAGTTTCAGCATCACCGTCAATGACGTGAATAGCGCGCCTGTGCCTGCCATGGTCAGCACCACGGCGAACGAACGCAGCACGCTGGAGATCGCCTTGCCAGCCGTCGATGCTGATGCACCTGCGCAAACCCTGACCTGGCAGCTCATCAGTCCGCCCAGCGGCGCGACAGTGAATGCGAGCACCGGCTTGCTCACCTGGACTCTGCCCAGCGTGGAAGCGACGACGGAGTTCGTGATCAACTACAGCGTCACCGACAACGGCAGCGCTCCGCTCACGGGCAACGGCAGCTTGGTCGTCACCGTGAATCAAACCAGCGCAGCACCGGAGATCCTGCTCTCCAACAGCACGCTCACCTTCATCGAAGACAGCGCGCCGTTGATCGTCGGAGCCGGAGCCATCGTGCTCGACAGCGATGCCGCCAACTTCAGCGGCGGCACCTTGCGTGTGCAGCTCAGCGCTGGCAGCACCGCCGAAGATTCGCTGTGGATAAAGCTCGGAGCTATCGACAACGCGGGCGTGCTCACCCTCGTCGGCAGCAATGTCTTCCTCGATGACGTGCTCGTCGCCACCGTCAGCAGCGCTAGCGGCGTGGATCTCACCTTTGCGCTCAGCAGCAATGCGACGCCTGCCAACGTGACGAACCTCGCGCGCCATCTGACCTTCGCCAACAGCTCAAACACACCCGCGATCACCGCACGCACGCTCTGGCTGCAACTCAATGACGGCGATGGCGGCGTCAGCGTGCCCGTCACGCGCAGTCTAATCGTGCAGCCAACCAACGACGCGCCCGTCGCAGGGGCAGATCATCAAAGCACCATCACCGGCCTGCCTTTGATCCTCTCGCACCTCCTCGAAAACGACAGCGATCCTGAGGGCGATGCCTTGTCGCTCACCCTGCCCAGCAGTGCCACCACGCAAGGCGGCACGCTGAGCGCCGCTGGCAACATCATCACCTACACACCGCCAAGCGCCTTCACCGGCATCGACACCTTCAACTACTCGCTGCACGCCAGCTCGCTCACCGCGACAGGCCCCGTGACCATCGAAGTCAAAGCCGCCGCCGAATACGTCTTCCCCGCCACCGCCGCCACACGAGCGAACGATGGCAGCTTCAGCATGGAGCTGAAGAACGTCCCGAGCACCACCTTTGACGTCTATTGGTCCGACAACCTGCTCAACTGGCAATCCCTCGGCCAAGCCACCACCGACGCCGCCGGCACGCTCCGCTTCAGCGACGGCACCGCCGTGGGCGAGTCGAAGCGCTTCTACAAATTCACCCTGCCGTAACGAGGCCTTCCACTTTCTTGTAACCTCTCCTCACGAGGCTGGGCTTCTCCGATCAGAACCCCCTCTGCTCGCATGAAAAGCCTCGTCCTCATCTCGCTCCTCATTGTCACTCAAGCCCTCGCTCAACTTCCCCAAAACTGGTCGCCGAACTTCATTGTGCACGACACCTACGGGGCGATCCATGGCATCGCGGAGACGGCGGACGCCTACTACGTCGGAGGATCGTTCACCAAGCTCGCAGGAGTGGCGGTGAATGGCATTGCTCGGGTGGACAAAACTACCAAAACCGTGACGCCGCTGGGCGCTGGGTTGACGGGTGGCACACGGATCGTCAATGCGGTCGCTGTGCTCGGCACAGATGTGTATATCGGCGGCACCTTCACCGCTGTGGATGGCGTGGTCGCCAGCCGTGTGGCCAAGTGGAATGGCAGCGCGTGGTCAGCACTCGGGAGTGGCGCGAATGGCACCGTGAATGCACTTGCCGTGCTCGGCTCGGAGCTGTTCATCGGCGGCACTTTCAGCTCCGTAGGTGGCGTGAGCCTGACGTCGAGATTGGCGAAATGGAACGGCAGCGCGTGGCTGGCTGTGGGTGCGGGTTTTAACAGCACCAGCGTTCCAACTGGCGGTCTGACAGTGGCGGGCACCGAGCTTTTTGTGGGACGTGGCACCCAGGTGCAGAAGTGGGATGGCAGTGCGTGGTCAAATGTGGGGTCAACTACCACCAGCATCACCGGCATCGCCACCCAGGATGGCATCAATGTCTATGTGGTCGGCAGCAGCACCTGCCGCCAATGGAATGGCTCTGCCTGGACGACGCTGAAGACCTTTGACGACTTCGCCACGGAGATCGCCATGCTAGGCAGTGACGTGTACGTGGGCGGGCAATTCACCAACTACCTGGAGCGCTGGGATGGCAGCGCGTGGCAAACCGTGGGCACCATCGGTGTCACCAGCTACCTGACGATGCTCGCGAATGTCGGTGGCACGTTGTTCGCGGGCGGTGATTTCGCCGTGACCGATGGCGTAAAGACTCCCCATCTTGCCCGCTGGAATGGCAGCGCCTGGTCGTCGATCTTTGAAGATCGCGATGGAGGACTCAATGCCGACAGCTATTCCATCGTCGAGCTGAGTGGCAAAATTTACGTCAGCGGAGACTTCACTACCGCAGGCAACATCGCAGCCAATCACGTGGCCTGCTACGACAAGCCCACCAACACTTGGTCGGCATTGCCAGACAGTCCAGCAGGTAACCTCATCGCTCACAACGGCGAACTGTATGCTTACTACTGGGTCGATGAACCCGCTCCGCCGTATCACTTCAACGTCGCGAAGCTGACCGGCACCACTTGGACGACCATCGGCACTCTGGAGGGCACTTCCATGGGCACCCCCGCGAGCATCGGCGGAACACTCTACGTCGTTGGCAACTTTTCATCAGTGAACGGCACTCCCATCAACCACATCGCCAAATGGAATGGCACAAGTTGGAGCGACGCAGGCGCAGGCATCACCCTCAATACTGACTCGATGGTGCAATCCATCTGCCTGGTGGGCAGTCAGCTTTACGCCTCCACGTTCAACAATGATATCGTGGGCGTGGAATGGGTGCAGACCAGCCACATCTTACAATGGAACGGCAGCGCATGGGCCACGCACACCAGCAACATCTCGCAGTATGTCGGCTGCATGACCGCCATGGGTGATGACCTCGTCATCGGCGGCTACTTCGACTCCATCAACGGTGTGCCTTGCGCCAATCACGTCGCCCGCTGGAACGGCTCCACCTGGAGCGCCCTCGGGACCGGCGTGAGTGGGTCGGTCAACGTGCTCAAATACACGCATGGCCTGCTCTTCGCAGGCACCCAAGGAGGTAGTGAACAGCTCAGTGAGTGGAACGGCAGCACCTGGGAAGAAGTGGGCGGCGGACCCGACAATGGCGTGTGGGACATCACCGTGCTTGGCGATGAGTTGTTCATCACCGGCAGCTTCACCGAGGCCGGATGGAACTACGCTGAGTATGAAGGACCGGTCTATTCAGCCACCAGCTCAGGCTACATCGGCAGCTACCCGCTCACGCCCGAGATCGCCATCGAGCAACCCGTGACCACCGACCTCGTCGATGGCAGCACCAGCATCGACTTCGGCAGCCTCGCCACCGGAGCCAGCACCTCGCTCACCTTCACCCTTCGCAGCACAGGAACGATCCCCCTGCTCAATCTCAGCATGACCAAAGACGGCACGAACAGCAGCGACTTCACCTTCTCCGCAGTCCCCTCCGTGCTCGAAGACAACAACAGCACCACCTTCACCGTCACCTTCACCCCGAGCGCCGCCGGTGCCCGCAGCGCCGCCCTCCACATCGCCAGCAACGACGCCAACGAAAGCCCCTTCGACATCACCCTGACCGGAACGGCTACCGCCGGACTCACTGCCATCGAAACCTGGCGTCAAACCTGGTTTGGCATCACAACCAACACCGGCGACGCCGCAGACGACGCCGACTCCGATCACGACGGATTTGTGAACACGATGGAATTCGCCCTCGGCATGAACCCCACGCTCGCCACCACGCTTTCATTCCAAACCCAGGTCACCGGCGGCAACATCGAGTTCACCTACACTCGCAGCACCGCCGCCGTGCTCGCAGGCAAGACCTTCCATGTCCCCTGGACCGAAACGCTGAACAATCTCGACTGGAGCGAAACTGGCAGCACCGAGCAAATCCTCAGCGACAATGGCACCCAGCAAGTCATCAAAGCCACCGTCCCCATGGGCACCACCGGCCGCCGTTTCGTGCGTCTGGAGGTGTGGTGAGTTTCACACGATCTCCCGGATCACTTCGCCAAAGTCTATCTCCAGACGCTTGCGCCCTGGATACTCCATGCGGTGGGAGTCGATGCCGAGCTGGCGGAGCAGGGTGGCGTGGATGTCCGTGACGTAGTGCGGATGCTCCACGGCATGGAAGCCGATGTCGTCCGTGCTGCCGTGAGCGATGCCGCCTTTGATGCCGCCGCCAGCCATCCAGACGCTGAAGCCATACGGGTGATGATCCCGCCCATCGGTGCCTTGCGAGCCTGGTGTACGGCCAAACTCGGTGGCAAAGACGACGATGGTTTCCTCAAACAAGCCGCGCTGTTTGAGATCGGCGATGAGTCCGGCGATGGGCTTGTCCACCTGGGTGGCAAGCTTGCTGTGGTTCTCACGCAGCTTCGAGTGGCTGTCCCATGCGCCAGCAGCACCATCGCCATGCATGATCTGGATGAAGCGCACGCCGCGCTCTACGAATCGACGCGCCGCGAGAAGCTGCTCACCAAAAGGTTTCGTCACGGCGTGATCGAGGCCGTACATCTTCTTCGTGGCCTCACTCTCGCGTTCGAAGTTCACCACGTCGGGCACATCCTTCTGCATGTGGTAGGCCAGCTCGTAGGACTTGATCCGCGCCGCCAGCGCCGGGTCATCGGGATAACGAAGTGCGCTGAGGCGGTTCAGTTTTCCAGCCAAAGTAAAGCGCGCCGCCTGATCTGCCTCCGTCATGGCGATCTCGGGCCGCGCATAGGCCAGCGGATTCTTCGGGTCGATCTTGAGATTCACCGCATCGTAGGCCGGGCCGAGGTAGTGACCGTCTTTGAGATCAAAGAAGCGCGGGCCGATGTTGATGAACTGCGGCAGGTTGTCATTGAGCGATCCGAGCCCGTAGGTCACCCACGCGCCGATGGTGGGATGGCGGCCATCGAGCATGTGCTTGCCAGAGTGGAACTGTACCTGCGCGCCGTGATTGTCATCCGTGGTCCACATGCTGCGGATGATGGCGAGATCATCCACCGAGTCGCGCAGGTGTGGGAACCAGTCGCTCACTTCGATGCCGCTTTGCCCGCCTTTGCGGAAGCCGATCTGGAGCGGGTAGATTTTGTTCCGCTGCTGGCCGTTGGCGTCATTCACCACGACCACGCGCACCTTCTTGCGCCGCTCGGGATCGAGCACGTCTTTGTAAGGCGTCTCCGCGATGCTTTTGCCCGCATATTTGTTCAGCAGCGGCTTCGGATCGAAGCTCTCCATGTGGCTCACCCCGCCCCTCATAAAGAGCCAGATCACATTCTTCGCCCGTGGCTGGAAGTGCGGCTTCCCATCCGGAAACTCCGGCAGCGTGACAGCGCCCGCCTCACGCTGAAGCAGCGACTGCAAAGCCATCCCCGCAAAGCCCAGCCCGACATTGGACAGAAAAGCGCGGCGCTGGAGAGGTTGGGGCATGAGACACTTACGCTGCGAGGTACGAATGATTTTCGCGCTAGCGCAAAGCTTCTCCCTTGGCCCACGCCGCATCGCTCTCTAATTTCAGGGCATGAAACGCAACCGAATCGGCCGCACTGGCATCGTCGTCACGGGTGGTCTGCACTTTTGGAGTGGTAGTGTGGAGACCCATATCGCAGCTGTCGGGCCACAAGTTTTCTGTTTTCCCGCCAACAGGGATGCTAAACACTGATGAGACTATTGTGACAGGCGCTGCGAATAGAAGGAGTTTCGTGATGCGCCTCAGGAAATGGATGAGAGGTTACGATGATTAGAGCCCGTCACGACAACACAAGCTCCATCATGTCATGAAGCAGGTTCCAAGCATCCAGGCGCGTCGAAGCTGACAGCCGAATCTGTAATAGATTAGGATTCTGAACACGTCATTTGGCCAGTATGCTGACTGATCCGCTTTCGCCCTTGTAGTCCAGGATCTTCGGGCTCTCGCTCAGGAAGTAGCCGTGGGCGCCCTGCATCGGGCCTTTTTGCAGGATCACGCCACGGAAGAAAGGCCTCCTGCCATCGGTGTGGATGAAGTAGCCTGTCATTAAGCCGTTGGGCTTGGCAATGTTTACGGTGGGGTTAAGAGCCCATGGAACATTGGTGACGACATTGGTGGGGCTGATCGTCAGGTTCTGAATGATGGGCGAGTTGAGCAGGCCGTGGCGGAATGTGAGCGTGGCATTCGGGCTGATGGCTTGCAGGCCGGGGAAGACGCTGGCGGGGGGTGTGGCTGGCGGCACCACATATTCAGCGCCGGCCAGATCGACCAGAATGCCATCCGTCCAGCCGTTGGGATACCACTGCACATTCTGATAGGGCCGGATCCATTGCAGATCCATGCCGCTCACGGTAGCAGTGTTTTCCAGTGTGGCCATGCCTGAGAGGCAGCCTTTCAATCCGTAGAGTTCAGCAAAGACGGGCCACTGCCGAGTCTTTGACAATGGTGCGCTGGCTGTGATGGCCGTGTCATCAGCCAGCCTGCCGCTGAGGGAGACAGTCCCGTTCACATTCACGGTCATCGTCGCATAACCATCCCCCTGCGGATAATAAGCGGCATCAAGCCCGGAGGGTTGCATCGCCTTTGCGGGAAATGTCAGAGTGTAAGGCTTCGTCGTGGTGCCAGCCAGAGTCTCGGATACCTTCGAGGCCTTGCTATAGTGGGCACGGTCAGCCTCAATGGTGGAACTGGCGATGACCTCCCCGCGATAGACCTGCTGCACGCTGCCGGTGATTTTGCTCGTGCTGCCGGTCATGTCGAGTTGCAGCCTCACATCCAGGTTGGGTTTGCCGGTGCGTGTGAGGTTTAGCACTGTAGCGCGATTGACGCCAAAGCGGGCGGTGCCGGTGTTGTCAAACGTGCCCTCGACTGGCAGGCTCAATCCATCCATAAGCAGTTTGCCAGTGAAGGCTCCGGTGCCAGCCACCACGACGTTTTGCAGCATGCCCACGGTGTCCACTCCCGGCGCTGTGCCATTCGGTGTGGGCACGTTGGTGGAAGGTGTCACCAGACCATTGAAGCTGCCGATGA
>JBILPY010000591.1:0-3296 GCA_044373575.1 Prosthecobacter sp.
TGGTAGTCAGGACATCACTCAAATCCGTGTTTTCACTGCCAACAACAATGGTGGTGCCCCGCGGGATGTCTTCTTTAATAATCTCTCCATCACTAGTGTTCCGGAGCCTTCCCGCGCACTGCTGTTCTTCGGGGGGGTGCTCTTTGCCGTAACACGTCGTCGTCGACCATGAGTTAAGTTTCTCCCGCTATGCCTCCAGAGCCGCGCTTTCAGTGCGGCTTTTTTATTCTGCGATGCCGAGCTTGTGAAATTTTTCACAAATTCGTCTTGCCGCTCTTTCCCTGCGTAGAATACTCCGCACCTCCCCCACTATCCTGATGCCCACCGTTACGCGCGAGTATGAAGCCCCCGATGTCGCTGCCAAAGCAGCGATGCAGGCCGAGAGTATGGAGGCCACGACCACCGATCTGGTGGGTGAAAAGATGGTCCTGAACATGGGCCCTTCCCATCCGGCCACGCACGGCGTGCTGCGGCTGATTTTGGAAATGGATGGGGAGGTCATCACCAAGGCGGACCCGGATGTGGGCTTCCTGCATCGTGGGGATGAAAAGATCGCCGAAAACATGCACTACAACCAGTTCGTGCCTTACACGGACCGGCTGGATTACTTGGCACCGCTGGCGAACAACGTCGCCTATGCTTTAGCCGTGGAAAAGCTCATGGGCTGGGAAGTGCCGGAGCGTGGCCGCGCCATCCGCGTGATCTGCTGCGAACTGGCGCGTATCTCCGCCCACATGCTCGGGGTCGGGGTCTTCGCCATGGATGTCGGCGCGATGACCGTCTTCCTCTACACCTTCACCGAGCGTGAAAAGATCTACAATCTCTGCGAGCAGCTCACGGGTGCGCGCTTCACCACCAGCTACACCCGCGTCGGCGGCCAAGTTCGCGATCTGCCAGACGGCTTCGCCAGTGCGGTGCGGAAGTTTTTAGACGAACTGGAGCCCGTAATCGACGAGGTGGACAAGCTGCTGACGCGCAACGCCATCTTCATTGCCCGCACGCAGAATTTGGGAGTTATCACCAAGCAGGAAGCCATCGACTGGGGCATCACCGGCCCAAATCTCCGTGGTTCCGGCGTGGAGCATGACTTGCGCAAAGCCAAGCCCTACCTCGACTACGATCGCTACGACTTCGACATCCCCATCGGCACCACGGGCGACTGCTTTGACCGCTACCTCGTGCGTATGGAAGAGATGCGGCAGAGCGTGCGCATCCTCCGTCAGGTCTTCGCTAATCTCCCCGGTGGGCCGATCAATGTAACCGATCAAAAAGGCTACCTTCCCAAGAAGGAAGGCGTGCTCATGAAAATGGAGGAACTCATCCACCACTTCATCATCGCCACCCAAGGCATCGACGCGCCAGAGGGCGAGGTCTATTTCGGAGCGGAGAATCCCAAAGGTGAACTCGGATTTTATATTCATAGCAAAGGCGGTGGCGTGCCCTACCGCCTGAAGATCCGTAGCCCCTCCTTTATCAACCTCAGCATTCTTTCAAAGATGCTGCCAGGTCATCTACTCAGCGACGTCCCCTCCGTACTTGGCAGCCTCGACTTCGTGATGGGTGAGTGTGATCGTTGACACCTACGACAACGCACTGAAACCAATTCTTTACCCGTAACTAAGATGGCCTTGGCAATTCCCGCAGACCTAGAGAGCAAAATCGAAGAAGTCATTACCCATTATCCTGTTTCGAAGCGTAGCGCCGTGCTGCCGCTGCTGCACCTGATGCAGCACCACTTTCGCTTCATCAGTGATGAAACCGTGAACTGGGTTGCGGGTAAATTGGAGCTACCGCCAATCCAAGTGTTGGAAGTAGTGACTTTCTATCCGGGCTTCCGTCAGAGTGCTCCTGGGAAATATCATATCCGCGTCTGCCGCACACTCTCTTGCGCCATGGCTGGAAGTTATGATTTGATGGACTCGCTATGCCAGGCGTCGAAGATTGACCGCAGCCATTGCGACCATCATCACCCGATCGCCGTGAGCGCGGATGGAAAGTACAGCATTGAGTTTGCTGAATGCTTGGCGAGCTGCGGATTCGGTCCTGTGTGTATGGTTGAAGACGACTTCTTCGAGAAGGTGGAGCCAGGCAAGGCTGGGGAGCTTCTAGCCCGCTACGTCTAAAAACAAAAACGCGCATCCCGTAGGATACGCGCTTGCTGGAACTTTATCAGTTTGTCCGACTATCTCCAAGAGACGATATCATCCTTGGTGTTAAGAGTTTTATCAGGCCCAGTGCATTGCACTGCCGTGCTAGCAGGGAGGTACTGAGGGGCGCGTGCCGAGATTCGTTGATCGATATTGCTGGCATCAGGATTGGTGATGCGATTGTCCAGATTGGTATCAAGCATGATATAGTAAGGTCGGCCCCAAATATCAAGCAGTCGCACATTCCCACCGCCAGCACCACCACTTGGATCCACAATACCAAAAGAAGTGCCGTTCTTTGCAAGAGGCAGGTCGATGAATTTGATGCCTCGAGGGTTCAGATTCGGGCCGCCACCGCCACCACCACTCGGATCAGTCATCGCCATTAATACACTGACAATGTCCGTTGTATCGTCTGTGGGAATGGGATCGATGTCCTCACCTCCACTGGAACCACTCAAATCAACGGGCAGTCGGTTATACTCGGTGCGAAAGTGCCCAATCGACACGACGAGGTCCTTCATGATCGCTTTCGTGCGAGTGGTGTTAGCCATCTCCATGACCTTGTTAGTAACAGGTACGGCAAGTGAAGCGAGAATGGCGATGATCACGATGACGACAAGCAGTTCGACCAGCGTGAATCCTCGCCCGTTTAGGCGGATGGATGCGGATGTTGTTTTCATGGTTGTAACTTGGGGGGTAACTGAATTTTCAGCACTCCACATCAGATGGAATGCGATGAATTATTCGGTGCTGATATGGTTAAATCACAAACACCGCATGGTCGTCAAGACCCGTAAATTCAAAGTCTCTTGATGTCGCAGCTTTAGTCATAATGCCATTCGCAAAAGAACACGTCCACATGCTTCAATGAAGCTCGCCGCGTGGTTAGTTACAGGCCTGCGAACTTTTGATTGTCAACTTGTGCTTGCATCCTATAATCAAAACATAATTATCGGCACTCAATCGAAACAAAAAACAAATCATCAAGCCGGTAACGACCCCAACTCTATGGCAAAAGCAGTGAGCAAAAGCAGCAAAGCAACGAAATACGTTTATTCCTTCGGAGCAGGAAAAGCGGACGGTGATGGCTCCATGAAACCACTGCTTGGGGGTAAGGGCGCGAACCTCGCTGAAATGAGCCGTATC
>JBILPY010000592.1:0-3295 GCA_044373575.1 Prosthecobacter sp.
CATCGGGATCAAACTTCGTCCAAGGGTTCTGTTGGACATAGGCATAGAGATTTGGGCCATCGCGCACATCCAACGCGGTTTCGTAGCTGCAATCGACTCCGCCCCTGGTGCGGTATGGCGTGGCGGGCCACTCATCGCCGAATGCGCTTTCCAGTGACGACCCAAAAAAATCGGGTACTGCGGTTTTTTCGCCGCGCACCATCACGCCAGACGCGGGCGCGGCGGCGAGGAGCAGCAGCGCTAAGAGCGTGAGGGTGGACAACAGGCGAGACATGACAGCTTTTCTTTTAGCAGCCCTTAGCGGCTAAAGGAAAGCCTGTTTTACGCGCCTCGGCCACGCCAGTAGTCCGGCTCACGGCTGAAGTGCATCACGGCCACCACTTCGACGCATCCAGTCTCAGGCAGATGATAAATCACCCCGTATGGGAACTGCTTCATGAGCTTGCGGTGGTATTTGTCATCCAGGCTGCTCCAGGTTTCAGGATTGCGCTTGATGTCCTCCAACGCGGCGGTGAGGCGCTGCTTGAACTCGCGGGCCAGCTCCTTGCTGATGCGGCGATAGTAAGCCCCGGCCTCGGTGATTTCGAACCTGGCTTCGCTGGTGTAGATCAGGCGCATCAGGCGATGACAGCGTCGAGTTCTGCCATGACTTCATCGTGGCTGTAGGAGCGTGTTTCGCCGCGCTCACGACGCTGCACCCGTGCATCCATCTCCTCGCGCCACTGTGGCGGCATCTCGTCGTCATCGTCGAGACTCACCAGCAGACGCTCAGCGATGTAAGAGCGCTCAGGGCGCGGCATTGAAAGCGCGGATTCAACGAGATCGGCAATATTGAGGGCGGAGGCGGTCATGCAGTGAGTTTAGATGTCTGCTGCTGCCTTTTCAACAGCGATGCTCGCGGGATGCGTCCGTGCGTGAACGTCCTGCAGCAGCTTGATGCTGACCTCGGTATAGACCTGGGTGGTTTCGAGTTTGGCGTGGCCGAGGAGCTGCTGGATGATGCGCACGTCGGCTCCGTGCTCCAGCATGTGCGTGGCGCAGGCATGACGCAGCAGGTGACAGTTGCCGCTTCTACCTGGGTGGGCTTTTTCGATGTGCTGCTTGATGAGGTTGCCGAGTGAGTTGGCGCTAAAGCCTCTGCCATAGCCGGTGAGGAACAGGGCTTGTTCTTCGAGGTGGATGCACAGCAAGGGGCGCACTTCGGCGAGATACTTTTCGATCCAGGTCAGCGCTCGCTCGCCGACGGGCACGATGCGGTCTTTGCCGCCCTTCCCGGAGACGTGCAGCGTGCGCCGTTCGCGGTGCAGGTCGCGCAACTGCAAGCGGGCGAGTTCAGAGCGGCGGATGCCTGTCGAGTACAGCAGCTCCAGCATGGCGCGGTCACGGATGCCGAGTGGATCGCCGGTGTTGGGTTTGGCGAGGATCGCGGCCACTTCGCTTTCGCTGAGCGTGTCGGCTGGCAGTCGATGTTCTTCCTTGGGCATTTCCAAATGGGCCGCTGGATCGGCATCGAGCCAGGCTTCACGACACAACCATTTAAACAACCCGCGCACGGCGGCGAGTCGGCCAATTTGAGTGCCGACAGCCAGCGGCTTGTCGGCCTTGGTGCGATGACTCCAAAGATGGCGCTGGTAGCTTTCCAAAATGGGCCGCGTGATCTGTTGCGGGCGCATCAGCTCGCGCTCCTGGCACCACTTCACAAAGAGCACCAGCGCACGGCCTCGCGTCTCGATGGTGCGCGGGCTTTGATGCCGCACTGCGAGGCGCACGAGATAGCCATCCATCAGCACGGCGAGGCCTCCGGCCTGGCTGCGGTCGAGACCATCAGGCGCGGCCTGCCTGCCGCTGCCGGGGAGCTGGGTTTGCAGGAGCTTGGCGCGCTGATAGCCGTGGGTTTTCATGTACGATACGATGGGTTCGGCGAGGGGTTCCAGATGTGCGTTTCTGCAAGGTCGCAAGGTGTGGCTCAAAGCCTTGTGCCATCAGGCCGCGAGGCTTGATGGGGCGATTTCACAAGGGGGGTCAAGGTGGCCGTTTTTCCCATCAAGGTTCAGGTCGTAACCATGCTTTTTGAGCTTCTCGGTGTCGATCAAGCCGATCTGCCACGTCGCTTCCGGAGCGTTGGCATCCATCAATAATTCGTAAAGCATGGCCGCGCCGTTGCGGCCAGAACGTGCGGCCACCAGCTCCACTTCGGTGAGCCGGTCGATGTGTGTCCTGACCTGCGCATAGGTCCACCCGCTGCGCTCGCAAAGTTCACGGCGGCTAAAATGACAACGGCTCTGCGCTGCCTTCGTGCGCTCGACCATCGCGGCCACGAGCTGGCGGATGTGGTTTAACAGGCGGCGTGTTTGCGGCGGCAGTTCGTCGAGTGAGCGCCCGAGGATTTCAGGGGCGAGCGCGTTGGCTGTTTCGATGTCGCCGAGCTGCACCTCGATAAACTCCACGGCTCGTCCGTTCACCTCGCGGCTGGTGACTTGGCGCTGATGCTGGTGCAGCAGCGCGATGGTGTCGATCAGCGTGAGGTACTTCTCATGGTCGCGCCGCGTGCGCGTGCGCTCGCTGGTGAACGTGAGCGCATGAGCAAAGGGATTGACCACGCCCAGCGGCCTGATGAGCCGCTGCGCGTTGCGCCACAAGGCCAGCACGTCTTTGCGCTGCTCACGCTCCAGCAAGCCTTCGAGCGTGCGGGCTTGTCTCTGCCGCTCGTGGATGCGGACGGTCTGCGCGGTGGATTCATCGACGGAGAGCACGAGGCACCTGTTTAAAAGCTCGTCGTCGATGTCGATGGTCGTTGTCGTGAGGAAGATCATCACCGGGCCTTCGACATGATATTCCTGCGTCTCCATGCGGCCCGTGTTCGGGTCTTTGCCCGTGCTCGCAATGGTCAGCTCGCCTTCACTCTGCAACAGCTTCAAAGCGTAGCTGGCCTTCTCCGCGCCTTCCTCCTCGACGATGGCGAGGATCTTGTGCTTGATGTTCGCCGCGCCCAAATAGTACAAGCTCTGGCCGGTCATCGCGCTGTACTTCGTGCGGTCTTCTTCGGGGAAGAAGTTTAGGACTGCTTCCATCAGCGTGCTTTTGCCTGCGGCGCTGGTGCTCTGCACGATCACGGCCAGCGGTTTGTTTAATTTGCGCGAGGTGCAGGCCAGATACGCCGCACGGCCATTGCTGCCCTCGCCTACCAGCCCGCAAAGCTCCATCGCCGCATCCAGCTTGGCCAGCAGTTGAGGCGAGCGCAGCAGGGCCAGCGCGGCGGTTTCTTCTTCGGCAGACATCGAGGGCACAGCCTGCT
>JBILPY010000594.1:0-3289 GCA_044373575.1 Prosthecobacter sp.
TTCATAGGTGCCTTTGGCTCCGCTGACGCGGGCGAGGGCGATGAGGCCTTCGATCAAAGCGACGGGATGGGTTTCGCTAAGCGCCTTGTCTTTCCAGACATCGACGGGCAGGCGCTCGATGGCGACGCGGGCGGCATAACGGACGTTGCGGTCGCTGTGGCTGAGGTAGGGCCAGGCCGCAGCGAGGGCTTTCTGGGCATCGGCACCATCTTTGTGAAGCTCTTCGATGGCTGCTCTCATGCGGAATTCCTCATCCAGCGGCACGGCCTCGGCAGGGGCGGTGGATTCATCGCCTGCATAGGTCACGCGATAAACGCCCGACTGGGTCTTGCGACCACCCACGGCGAAGTACATCGCCCCGTCCTGCGGATGGATGACGACATCGGTCAGCGGCAGGGGTTTGCCGAAGACGAACTCTTCCTTTTCGGCGATGTAGCTCGCTCCTTTCGGCTGGAGGTGGATGGCCCACATGGTGCCGTAGGTCCAGTCGTTGACGAAGACGGCGCGCTGATACTTGGCGGGGAATTTCGCGCCTTTGCCGCTGACGACGCCCGTGGGGCTGCCGGGGCCGATGTCGAGCGTGGTGGGTAGGCTGTCTGGGTAATAGTTCGGCCACTTGCCGCTGCCGCTGCGCCAGCCGTAGTCGGCACCGCTGACGCAATGATTCACGCGAGTGGGGCGATACCAAGGGCTGCCGATGTCCCACTCCATGTCGGCGTCATAGGTGAAGAGCTCGCCGCCGAGGTCGAAGGCGATGTCGAACTCATTGCGGAAGCCGTAGCAGAAGAGCTCCAGATCGCCGCCGTCTGGGTTCATGCTGCAAATGTAACCACCGGGGGCGAGCAGGCCGCGTGCGTGGCCGTTCGCATCCCAGAGACGGGGGACAATGTGATCTTCATTCCAGATCTTGGCGGCGCGGCTTTTCTCCAGGCCTTCAGGCAGCTTGGTGTGGTTGCCGCAGTTGAAGTAGATGCGCTTGCCGTTCGGGCTGACGATCATGCTGTGCAGACCGTGCTCGCCGCCGCCGGCCATGGTGTGGAGCTTGGTGGTCTTGTCGTATTGGTCGTCGCCATTCGTGTCCTGCAGGCGGAAGAGGCCGTTGTCCTTGCCGTTCTCGTTCACCATGACGTAGAGGCTGTCGAAGGCATAGAGAAGGCCGTGGGCCTTGCCCATTTCGAGGGCGAGCTTCTCGGGCTTGAGTTGCTCTGTCTTGCCCAAAGCGGGGACGGTCATGCGGTAGATGCTGCCGTATTGGTCACAGGCGATGAGGCGGCCTTTGTGATCGACGGTGAGGGCCACCCAGGAGCCTTCCTGGTCCTTTGGCACGTTGTAGAGCTTCTCCACCTTGAATCCTTTGGCGACGCCGACTTCCTCAGCGGGGATGGTTTCCGCCGGGCCACTATTACGTCCGCCGCCGGGCTTGCCATCCAGCGCCATGCCCCAGGGGCCTTTGCCATAGCTTTCGATCACCAGCGCTGGTTTCCACCCCTGCGTGCCAGTCTTCGTGGCTTCCCACTTGTCACTTGTTTCGATGACGATGTTTTCACGGCCTGCGGGCAGCTTCAGCGTGAGTCGTGCCACCAGCGCGGCGACACCACCTTTGTTTGTGGCGTTGACGATGATCTCGTTGCTCTCGCCAGGCTTGATTTCCTTGCTGATGTCCACCTTGCTGGCTTCCTGCCAGTCGGGATTGGTGAGCACCTTCTTGCCATTAAGGAGGGCTTCCGCGCCGTTGTCGCAGGTCAGTTCCAGCGTGGCGAGTTGAGCATTCTTCGGGACCACGAACTTGTGGCGGAAGGTGACCGCTTTGTCCTTGTTGCCGTCTTTGGAAAGCCAGATCCACTGCGGGGCAGCGGAGAGGCTGGTGACGAGGGTGAGCGAGGCTAGAAGTGTGGTCAGGCGCATGGCAGAGATAAAATGGGCCTGCCAGTACGTCTCCCGGCCACGAAGCTAGCAAGAAATCATTGGTGGCGATGGGCAGAAAAAAGCGGAGCACCCGCTGGGGATGCTCCGCTGTGTGATCGAGTGGCGTGTCGCTTACTTTGCGGCGACCGGGGCTGTGGCGGCTCCGGCAGGCACTTTGCCAGCGGGGACGATCTTCCAGACGGCTCCGCGCTCGCTGGTGTAGGGATCGACGGGGCCGCCGTAGTTGGCGGTGGCGTGAGTCAGATAGATGCTGCCATCCGGGCCGATGCCGCTGCCGGTCGGGCGGATGCCGTCGGCGAGGTCGAGCATCTCCTGCATCTGCCATTTGCCGCCGTCCTGCTTCATGCCCCAGACCTTGCCGCTGCCCCAGTCGGCGCAGAAATAGACGCCATCGAGTTCAGGGAACTCTTTGCCGCGATAGACGCCGAGGTTGATGACGCAGATGCCTTGATTGACATGGCTGTATTCAGCGATGGGCGGCACGCCGACCTTCGGAAAGTTCTCTGGGTCAGCCGATGTTTCGGTGCCGTCTGCATTCTTTTTCAGGATCATGGGGAAGGGATGGCTGCCGCACATGAACTTCCATCCGTAGTTCTCGCCGCCCTTGCTGCTGGCGGGCTGGAAGTCGATCTCTTCCCAGTGATTCTGGCCGATGTCGGCGATGTACATGTCACCTGTCTTCGAGTCGAAGCTGAAGGTCCATGGATTACGCAGACCATAGGCCCAGATCTCGGGCTTGGCCTTCGGATGCACTTTGGAGAAGGCCTCCTCGCTGACGCCGAAGAGGGTCATCTGCTGCAGCGGCGTGATGAAGGGGTTGTCCTTCGGGATGTCGTAGGCGCGGTCGCCGGAGGATTTGTTCACGTCGATGCGGAGCATCTTGCCGAGCAGCGTGTGCAGGTCCTGGCCCGCATTGATCACGTCACCTTCCCAGCCGCCGTCACCGACGCCAATGTAAAGATAACCATCAGGGCCGAAAGCGATCTGACCGCCGTGGTGATTGCAGTACGGGAAGTCGATCTGCATGAGGATCTTCACGCTTTCAGGATCGAGCTTGTCGGGGTTGGCCTTATCGACGGTGTATTCGGCGATCATGGTGGCGCCGTTGAACCAGAGGTCGGCATAGGCGATGTAAACCTTGCCGTTCTTGGTGAAATCAGGATGGAAGGCCATGCTGTACATGCCCAGCTCCAGGAAGGAGGAGATGGTCTTGTCCTTGAGGTCGAGGAAGGGGCGCTTGGTCTTCTTGCCATTCTTGATGATCTGGATCACGCCGGGGCGCTCAATGACAAAGACGCGGCCGGTGCCGTCGTTCGGCGCGGCGACGCTGACGGGATCGACGAGGTCATCGGCGACTTTGACG
>JBILPY010000593.1:0-3289 GCA_044373575.1 Prosthecobacter sp.
CGCCCACACCACGACCTGGGATTGCGGTTACCCCAGCACCATTCAGCGTGCCGATGGGAAGCTCGTCACCGCCTGGTATGCCGGAGCCTCCGAGTATCACGCCCGCTACCACATGGGCGTCGCCATCTGGGATGCTCCCAAACAATAAACTCCACATGCTACCACACTCCGACCTCCTCCAGCTCAAGCGCTGGAACACACCCACCATCTACAACGGCTGGGAACAGATCACCCAGCACAATCCCGGCGCGAATTGCTTTAATATCGACGAAACACGCGACTTCATGCCGCAGATGGGCCCCATGGTCGGCTATGCCGTCACCCTGGTCATCGAGCCGGGCAATCCCGAGCATCGAAAGACGAATCCCAATGCTGGCATCGAGTATCGTCGCTACATCGCCAGCATTCCCGGACCGAAGATCGTCATCGTGCAGGATCTCGACAAGCCTCGTGTCCTCGGCTCCGCCTGGGGTGAGGTCAGTGCCAACATGCATCGCGCCCTCGGTTGCGTCGGCACCATCACCGATGGTGCCGTCCGCGATGTCGATGAGATGACCAACGCTGGCTTCAAAGCTCTCGCCCGCAGGCTTTGTGTCGGTCATGCGCATGTGCATCCCGTGCGCTGGAACTGCGAAGTCGAGGTCTTCGGCCGCACCATTCGTCCTGGCGATCTCATCCATGCCGACAAGCACGGCTTCCTGGTGATCCCGCCGGAAGACCAGTCAAAGCTCCTCGACGCTGCGCGATTCATGGACAGCAATGAATGCGAAACCGTCATCCCCGCCGCCCGCAGCGCCGCCGGACTTCCCACGGATCAAATCGTCGCCAACCTCGAAGCCTCCATCACTCAATTCAGCGCCAACGTGAAAGCCAAGTTCCGCCGTGAAGGCGAATGGTGATCTTTGGTAATCTTTATCTCTTTTCATTCATGAAACTCCGCCCCTCCCGCATCCTCCGCGAACTCCGCGACGGTCAAAACAGCACCATCATCAAACTCAATCTCGGCGATCCACGCATCGTCGAACTCGCCGGGCTCGCCGGAGCCAGTGCCGTTTGGCTTTGCAATGAGCATGTGCCGAATGACTGGCTCAATCTCGAGCACCAGATCCGCGCCGCCAAGCTCTATGACATGGACACCATCGTCCGCGTGAACAAAGGCGGTTACAGCGAATACGTAAAACCCTTCGAGTGCGATGCCACCGGCATCATGGTCCCGCACATCACCAGCGCTGATGAAGCCCGCAACGTCGTCGATATGGTCCGCTGCCGCCCGATGGGCAGCAAAGCACTCGACGCTGGCAACATGGACGGCCTCTTCTGCCAAGTGCCGCTGGCCGACTACGCGCTGCACTGCAACACCGAGAAATTCGTCATTCTCCAGATCGAAAGCCCCGAAGCCCTCGAAGTCGTCGAAGAGATTGCTGCCGTGCCCGGCTACGACATGCTGCTCTTCGGTGCTGGCGACTTCAGTCACCGCATCGGCAAACTCGGCCAGGCCACCTGCCCCGAAGTCGTTGCCGCCCGAAAGCGTGTCCACGCCGCCGCCATCAAGCACGGCAAATATGTCGCCGTCGCTTCCTTGTTTGGGCAAAAGGAACAACTCATCGAAGAAGGCACCCGCATCTTCACCCTCGGCGCCGATGTCATCGAACTTGGCAACGCCTTCCACAAGCTGGTCAAAGACTTCTGTGGTGGTGCGGCAGCGCCGAGCAGTGACTCCGTTTATCAATCCAAGTAACCGCCATGCCTGCCGATCTATTCTCGCTCCAAAACAAAACCATCCTCCTCACCGGCGGCGCTGGCCTTTATGGCCGTGGCTTGGCAGCGATGCTGGCCCAGACCGGTACCACTCTCATTCTCGCAGCTCGTGATGTGGCGAAGCTTCAAGTCGTCGCTGATGAAGAAACGGCGAAGGGCAACAAGGTCTTCGCCGAGTCACTCGATCAAGGGGATGAAGCCTCTGTGATTGCCTTGCATGAGCGCATCACCGCGAAGTTTGGCCCGCTGCACGGCCTCGTGAACAACGCGGTCCTGCGCCCGATGAAAGGTGCGAATGGAGCAGTGGAGCAGTTCGCCGAATCCATGCGGGTGAATGCCACAGGTGTCATGCTCATGCATCGTCACTTTGGCAAGACGATGGCCGACGCCGGGCGTGGCAGCATCGTGAACATTGGCAGCATCCAGGGCATGATCGGCCCGAGCTACGAACTCTACACCGGCACGAACATGGGCGACATGCCGCCGGACTACTTCTTCCACAAAGGCGGCATGGAGAACCTCACCCGTTTCTACGCGGCGCTTTACGGTCCGAAGAGCGTGCGCGTGAACAACCTCGCTCCCGGTGGCTTCTTCAACAACCAGCCCGAGCCCTTCCTGACGCGCTACTGCGAGCACACGATGCTCGGGCGCATGGCCGATGACTCTGACCTCGGCGGTGCCGTGATCTTTCTTCTCAGCGATGCCTCCCGCTACATCACCGGCGTGAACCTGCCCGTCGATGGCGGTTACACCGCCAAATAACCTTCAGCTACATTCTCCACGCCGATGACGCACTTCTCCTGGCTCGATTACACCATCTTCGGCGTTTACCTCACGGCCTCGGTCAGTGTGGGATTGTTTTCAGCGCGTGGCTCGAAGTCGCTCGGCGACTACTTTCTGGCAGGACGCGGCATGAACAGCGCACTCGTCGCCATGTCCATCCTGGCGGCTTTGTTTTCCGGCATCAGCTACCTCGCCGGCCCGGCAGATGTGTACAAGAACGGCTTCGGGTTTGCCTATGTCGTGCTGGCCTTCTTCATCGCCACACCGTTCACGGCGATCTGGATGATGCCGAAGTTCTACCAATCACGCTTCTACACCGCCTATCAATTTCTTGAGGAGCGCTTCTCGCTTTCGGTTCGACTGCTTGCCTCAGGGCTGTTCATTTTCCGAGTCGCGCTCTGGCTTGCTGCGGCGACTTATGCTCCAGCGCTTGCCTTGGAAAAGGTCACCGGCCTGCCGCTCTGGATCACCATCCTCGCCTCCGGCACACTGACTACTCTCTACACAGCACTCGGCGGCATGAAGGCGGTGATCTGGACGGATGTGATGCAGCTTATCGTCCTCTTTGGCGGCCAGTTTTTGATCGTCATGGTGGCCGTCAGCAAGATCCCTGGTGGACTCGGTGGCGTCTGGGACACGGCACTCACAGATGGCCGCATGGACATCAGCTTTTCATTCAGCATCGCGGAGCGCGTGAACATTTATTCGCTGCTGCTTGCGGGCGCTTTCCTCCACCTCGTTCAAATGG
>JBILPY010000596.1:0-3282 GCA_044373575.1 Prosthecobacter sp.
TTGTCGGCGATCCATCCACGAGTGCCGTTGAACTTCACTCCATGACCGCGCCCGCCGACGTGCCGGTTGTGGCGATAGACGAAGTCTTCGTTGCTAGGTGCATAGCGATAAACCAGCACGCCTTTCCATGACTGCGATGATTCGCGCCCGAGTTCGATTGCGAGCCGGGGGAGGTCATCGCCGAGTTGCAGGCGCATGGCTTTCCGACCCTCTGATACCGCCCGCAGCGTGGTGATGGCAAAACGCCCTGTGAGCGAGTCCATGAAGACGACGCGGTCAGCGGGCCGCAGGTCACTATTGGTCCATGAGTCCGCTAAAATGATGGCGTCCGGGCCGTCGGCGCGGTCCACCTTCGTGCGCAGTGCCTGATGCGCCGGGCCACCGTCATCGGCCAGGCATTCGTATTCACAGGCTTCCACCCATGCACCGATGCGCCCGTTGTTCACGCCCGAGTGGCCGCCCTGATAGTCAGCAAGCGTGCGGCACACCGCTTTTACGGCGAGCAAACTCTGCGCGGAGTTGTCATTGCCCATGCAGGGGCCACCTGGGTGATCCACGAGCCTAACGTTGCTGAGCGTGCATTCCTCCGTGCCATCCATGCGGACAAAAGGCGAGCGATACATCGTGACCACAGCCAGTGCGCCCGGCTCGTGATGGGACAAGGCACCCGCCTTGACCGGACCGATGTAAAACTGTCCGTCCGCATTCGGTACTGGCGCAGCCTTGGCGTCGCGTGCGGAGACAAAACCACGGCTCAGATGCCGACCATGATGCACGGGGTCCACACGGTTAAGAAAACTGCCGCCATTGCCCTCGCCGACAAAGAAGCGCGCCACGTCGGGATCGTAGCCGGGCGCTGGCTTCACCACGAGTCGCGCGTTGGGATGATCGACGGCCAGCACGCGCACCAGGGTGTGACCTGGCTGGCTGCTCCTCGCTTCAAAGTTCTGGACCGTCACGCGCTGACAATCCCGCAGACTGAGGAGGCACGTCTCGCCAGCGAGCACCAAGTTGGCACCGTGCCCGTCGATGATCAGATCATGCGTGTTCTCCAAGGTTCCCAGTCCCGTGCGATCATGCACGGAGAGCGCATACTCTCCCGGCTCAAAATCGACCCGTGCGGGACCACTCGCCGCCGCCTCCCGCAGCACCCGCGCCACGGTCTGCGCATCGCTTCCGGCACGGATCGAAAAGACCTTCTCTGGAGCACGCACTTCAAATGCAACGGCCTGCGACCACTCGCCATCACCACGCCGCACACGCCACCAATACTTCGATGGCGGCAAAGGCTTCACCGGCACAAAGCGCGACACGACTTCGATCCGATCATCGCACACCACCTCTGCGAAGGCTTCATCTCGCGCGACTTGAATGCGATGCACCTCATCAATCTTCACATCCTCCTCGCGCTGCCAGCGGAAGTGAGGATGTGGCGAATAGGTGACTGCACCGGTTGAGGGTGATTTGGGCAATGGCACCTCAGCCGCATAAAGCGCAGCCATCGGCGCGAGTAGCAGGGCGGTGAGGAGGGTGAGGATGCGTTTCATCATTGGCGTGATCATTGTGCGGCCTTGGCGAGCAACGGCAGCAAGGCCTCGGCGAAGCGTTGCCCCAGGCCCTGCTGACCTGCGGTGTCGTAGTGGACCTGGTCCTTGGCTTTGCTTAGGCCGTCGGTGCTGATGCAAACGGTGAGCGGGTCTTTGGACGGAATGGCACGCTGAGCGGCACGAACGTCATCCACAAAGGGAAAGGGCGAGACGGGCGTGACTTTGGTGGGGTTGATCTCGGCGATGACGACTTTCATCTGCGGTGCCCCAAGATCACGCCGAAGTGCGGCCAGGAGTCGGGTGAGGTGCTGCTCGTAGTCTTTTGCCAGCTCGGGCACGCGGGCGTCGGACTCGCCCTGCATCCAGAGGATGGCGGCGGGTTTGATGTCGCCTGCGGGGAAGGCCTTCTTCCACGCGGCGATGAGCTGCGCGTAGGCATGGCCGACGCGTTGATCGTGGCTGAGCTTCAAGCGGCCGATGCGAGCCTGATCCAGCTCCGGCTGCCAGGCGAGTTGCGACGTGCCGCCGTGCGCGGCCTTGAAGAGCACGATCTGGCGTCCAGGCATGGCCCGCGCCAGCGCATGAGCCAGCGTGACCTCCGGGCCGATGCTGCCGGTAGCGAGCGTCTGCGTGCGGCCCCAATGGATCAAGGTGACGTTCGGCGGCGGCGTGCGCCATTCGTCGGAGAGTTCTGCGGCCTTGCCATAGCCTGCCATGTTCGACTGACCGGACAGGATGAACACCAGCGGCGGTTCCGCAGCCTGCAAAAGAGCCAGCGGCGCGAGCAGGAGGGCGGTGAGGATTGAGAGCGTGGGCTTCAGCATGGCGATGATGATGTGTCCTGGGAGACAAATCTAAAATCTAAACGCCCACGACATCCGGGATCTACCGCCGCTCATTCAGGATCATCTCGTTGAGCTGCTAGCTCTTGTTCACGCTGGTGCCTTTGATGCCTTAACCAAACGGTCAGCATTGGCGGGTGGCCATGTCGTAGAGTTCGGCTGTGGCGGCTTTCAGGGCTTGTTGGATTTCTGGATACGGATTGCCAAAGCCATCGAGGAGGCCGGAGTGCTGGCGGTCCTGCTTGCGAGGGACGCGCTGGGAGCCATCGATCAACCCGCAGTAATGCCAGCCGACAAAGTCCGGGCGGGCGAAGGCGCTGCGGAAGAACCCGTCCGTCCACTGGGCACGCTGGGCGAGATTGTCCGCCACGGGCCCAAAGGGGCGCGGCATGGTGTCGGTGACCATCGTGAACGCGGAGTCGCCATTGATGAACGGCTTGCCGGCGAGCTTTGACCAGCGATCGAGACCGGGCTGCTGAACTTCGTAGCGCCCATACATCTGGTAGAGCACGACGTCGGTGTATTGGCTCGTCACAGGCAGCAGAGTGTCCATCGCGTCGGTGTTGCCGTTGAGCTTGTCGCCGATGAAGAAATGATTCGGGTCGTGGCGCCGGATGGCCTCCTTCGCCGTCCGGTAATACTGGTGCACGATTGCGTGGAGGAACTCGATGTTGTCGCGTGTCTCGCTGGCGTTGGAGAGTTCCGTCTGTGGTCGCCAATCCACGGCGTCGGCGAGCGTATCGAAGGAATGGAACGTCGTTCCGTAGGTCGTGTTGAAGTCGTCGATGCGATCGCGGTAGAGCTTTCTCATGGTCCGCACGTAGGCCTGTTTGCCCGGTGCGTTGGGGCCGAGGTTGCTCAAGCGCCGCGAGAAACCGATCCGCGAGGCACGC
>JBILPY010000597.1:0-3278 GCA_044373575.1 Prosthecobacter sp.
GATAATGGCTTTCTTCAGGATCGTGGCCGCACCAAATCCGAAGAAGGTCGTCATGATGTAGAAGACGCCGATGATGGCCATGGCCCAGACGACACTGGAGCGGGCCGTTTTGGCATCCGGCACGGTATAAAAGCGTACAAGGATATGAGGCAGGCCAGCAGTGCCCAATACTAGTCCAAGACCCAGTGAAACAAGGTCTAATGGTCCCCAAGGGCCGGCGACAGCAACGCCAAACTTGAGTCCAGGTTCCAGTAGATTCTTGGGTTCGGCGGTGCCGGCATAGTCTGCTTTGGAGACGGCATTGAAGAACGAGGTGAAACTGAAGTCGTGATACTGGAGTACGAGGTAACTCAGTAAAATGGCACCAGCCATGAGCAGCAAAGCCTTGATGATCTGTACCCAGGTGGTAGCCAGCATGCCGCCGAATACGACATAGACGAGCATCAGCACACCCACACCGATCACAGCAGGTGCGAACTCGATGCCGATCAAGCCTTTGATAATGCCACCGGCCCCTACCATCTGCGCGATCATGTAGAAGGTGGAGACCGTCAGTGTGCTGAGCGAAGCCATGGCACGCACGGGGCGTGGTGAAAGGCGGTAGGCCAAAAGGTCAGCCATGGTGTACTTGCCTGCATTCCTCAGCGGTTCGGCGACGACGAGCAAGACGGTGATGTAGGCGACGAGGAACCCGACGGAATACATGAAGCCATCGTAACCCGAGAAACAGATCATCCCGGAGATGCCGAGGAAGGAGGCGGCGCTCATGTAGTCACCGGCTACGGCGAGACCATTTTGCCAGCCGGTGATGCTGCGCCCGGCGGCGAAGTAGGCACTGGCTCCTGTGTTCTTTTTTGCGGCCCAGAAAGTGATCAGCAACGTGAGGGCCACGAAGCCAAGGAACATGATGAGAGAGATGGACATGAGAGAAAACGCTGAAGGGGAAGAATAAGAGAGTTGAAATCAATGCTGGTCGCTGATGACACTGGCGGCGGATTTGTCCCAGCCAGTGGCTGCCCGGACGTACACAAAGGCCATGATCCAAGCCATGAAGAACTGCGAGAGCGCGAAGACGTAGGCGATGTTCACTTCACCCCAGACTCTCTTTTTCATCAGATCGGGGAAGTACCCGACGAGTATGGGCAGGGCCAGGTAGTAGGACATGAAGAAGATGGTGGCACCGATGATGAAGCGGGCCTTCTTCCTGATGAGGGCACGGAATTCGGGCTTCGCTTCGAGGCGTTCCCAATCAACGGGGGATTTTTGGTCGGACATGGGCGAGGAGGCTAGGGGATCAGGCCTAGCGTGGCAAGAAGGGAAATCTGCCTGAAGAAAATCCGACCATTAATGTATGTTTTTCTGGCTCACCCTGAATAAGCCAACCCCAAGTGCTGGATGCAACTCGTGATACTATTGTCTCCGCCCTCCAGAACACACAAGCCTCCTATGCGGTTAATCCAGCCGATTGCTTCACAGAATCCCGCATTCGCGGAAACTGAAGTAAGGAAGCGCGCGGCCTTCGGCGGGACTGCCGATGATCATGTGGTCGCAGAAGGTGAGGCCCAAGAGATCGGCGGCTTCTTTTAAGCGGCGCGTGAGACGCTTGTCGGCATCACTGGGGGAGGGATCGCCGGAGGGATGGTTGTGAATGAGGATGAAAGCGGGAGCTCGGTGGGCGAGCACCTTGGTGACGATCTCACGCGGGTGGGCACTGGATTCGTTGATCGTGCCGCGGAAGAGTTCTTCATGGCGGATGAGGCAGAGGCGCTGGTTGAGAAGCAGGATGCGGACGGACTCGTAACTAAGTGCCTGCATTTCGGCACCGATGTAGCGGTAGGTTTGTTCGGGTTTTTGCAGCGGCACTTCGCGTGCAGCGGCCTGCTCGGCACGGCGCCCAAGTTCAAAAGCGGCGGCGAGATGGGCGGCCTTTGCAGGGCCGAGGGCGCGCATGTGGGAGAGTTCACCAGCTTCGATGCGGGAGAGCTTGCGTAGCGATCCCTGCTCACGAAGAAGACGCTGGGCTACTTGCAGGGCGTTCTCGCCTTTGACGCCGGTATTGATGAAGATGGCGAGCAGTTCCGCATCTGAGAGCGCCCCGGCACCCAGCCGCAGCAACCGCTCGCGCGGGCGATCATCTTCGGGCATGTCGTGGATGCGAGACATTCTGGCACGTGATCAAATGGGACTTTAATTTCTTATTACACTGCCACTTGGACCAAGAAGGTGGCTCCAGGTCAAGAAAGGAGTCGCATAGTGCTGAGCCAAGATAGCCACATTCGATGCCGTGGCGCTAAGCTTATGCAGCGAGGCTGAGTCCACCGATGCCCATGAGCCGAGTTTCAGAGGAGTCTTTCGCCATTTCACCGAGACGGCGGTGCGTCCAGACATCAGCCGGCGAGTTTTCCTGATCATCGAAAAGCAGCAGTGCGGTATCATCCGTCTGCCCTGGGAAGGGCAGCCCCCAAGCGGGGCGGGTGGTAAAGATCTCGTCGAGCTCCACCTCGTCCCAGTCTCCTTTGGAGAGGCCGGGTGTCATCCAGACGGTCAGGGTACTGTCGATCTGTGCACGAAGGCTAGCTGTGCCGCCATCCAGAAAGATGCAGGCGGGGCTGACTTGGTGGGCGATCTCCACCAACCGTGCTTCGGATGCATGGGCAGGCACGAGAGTAACTGTGGCCCCAGCGTGGGAGGCTGCCATGAACAGGGTCTGGGTGTCTGCGTGGTCGGAAGATAAACAGAAGAGGACGACGGAGCCACGTTCGACTCCATTTCGCTGCATCCAGGTGGCACCACGAAGCACGTCATCCCAGACTTTTTCAGCCGTCGTGAGCTGCCCACGATGCAAGCAGGGAAGTTCAGGCTTGGACTCAGCCAGAGAAGCGAGATGCTGGCTGTAGAAGAATGGCTTCTGGCATTTAGCCAAGTGGAAGGGGGTGTGGCCGCTCATGCTTTATAATTATTATAATTATATATAATTTAAGTCAACTCCCATCTCAGGGTTTGACGACAGTTTTTGAGAAGTGGGTATCAGTCATTTTGAATAGAGGCTTGATGCTCTCTTGGTGGGAATGCTCTTCCACCTAAAAGGTATCAGCAAATTCTTGAACCTGTGCAGATCACGGCCTGTGACTTGGCATTCATCTATAAACGAAAAACCCCCGAGCGTTACGCTCAGGGGTGAATTTGGATGGTAATTCTGACACTTTGTGTCGACCAACCACGACAAATGAAGTGTGGTTCAGACTCCGGAGAGCAGCTTCTCCCACAGGGCGTCGTTC
>JBILPY010000103.1:0-10668 GCA_044373575.1 Prosthecobacter sp.
CCATCATGGCGAGACGATCGTGCTCATCGGGCCCAGCGGTGAGGGGAAAAGCGTGCTGCTGAAGCACATCATCGGCCTCCTCCACCCCGACGCGGGCAAGGTCGAGATGGAAGGCATCGACCTCAGCCACATGAAAGAGCGCCAGCTTCTGAAGATGCGGCGGCGCATGGGCTACCTGTTTCAAAACGCCGCGCTTTTCGACAGCCTCACCGTCGCCGAAAACGTGGCTTTCCCGCTGAAGGAAGCTGGCATCCGGGACAAGGCGGAGATCGATGCGCGAGTGCATGAGGCCCTGGATCTCGTCGAGCTAGAGGAGCACAAGAACAAGATGCCCATCAACCTCTCCGGTGGCATGAGAAAGCGTGTCGGCATCGCACGCGCCATCATCAACCGCCCCGAATGCATCCTTTACGACGAGCCCACCTCCGGCCTCGATCCCATCGTCACCGATGTCATCGACCGCATGATCCAGCGCCTGCAAAAGCGCTTCCGCGTCACCAGCATCGTCATCACCCATGACATGGGCAGCGTCTTCAAAATCGCCGACCGCGTGGCGATGCTCAAAAATGGCGTCATTCACTGGCTCGGCACGCCCGATGAACTCCGCAACTCCCCCGATCCCGAAATCCAGGACTTCATCGCCGGACGCTCCGGCATGACCGCCTAACCTCCCCTTATGAATTCCGACCGCAAAACCGAAGTCCTTGTCGGCCTCTTCCTCCTCGTCGGCCTCATGCTGCTCGGCGGCATCATCCTCCAGTTCGGCAGCATCCGCAGCATCTTCCGCGACACCTACCTCCTCCATGTTTCCTTTACCAAAGCCTCAGGCATCAAACAAGGCTCCCCCATCTACCTCGGCGGCTCCAAAGTCGGCAAAGTGAAGCACTTTCCCCGCCTGAATGAAACCTACACCGGCGTCATCATCGACCTGGAGATCTTCGACAGCATCGAGGTACCTCGTGATGCCGCCTTCGTCATTAGCTCCGACGGCCTCATGGGAGACGCCCTCGTCGAAATCCAGCCCACCGGCAAAGAAACCACCGAGTTCATCCCTCACGACTACGACCAGATCATCAAAGGCCAGTCCGGCGGCGGTCTCTCCGACCTTCAGGGCCAGGCTGAAGTCGTTGCAAAGAAGGTCGATCTCGTGCTCGACGATGTGCGCACTGCGCTCGTCGATGTGAAAGGCATGATGGGAAAAGTAAACAAGGAAGCGCTCTCTGACGCCACGATCCAGGATTTCAAAGAGAGCATGGAGCACCTGAACAAAACCATGGCCCGTGTGGATGAAAAAGTGCTCGGGGATGAAAACGCCGCCACTCTCAAGGCAGCGCTCGCCGACATCAGGGACGCCGCAGCCAGCTTCAAGACCAGCGCGAAGAACGTCGAGGAATCCAGCAAGCGCCTCGGGCCCATGTTTGACAAGCTCGACCCCGCTATCGCCAAGGCGGATAAAGTGATGACCACGGCCGATGAATCCCTCGTTTCCATCAAAAAAGCTGCCGACAACTTCGCCGCCGCTGCGCGAAATATCACCACCAGTAAAGGCCTGCTCGGCGCTCTCATGAATGACACCGAGCTGAAGGATGAGTTCTCTGATCTCATCTCCAACCTGAAGCGCAACGGCGTGATCTTTTACAAAAACAGCGCCGACAGAGAGCGTGCAGAATCTGAGACCAAGGCACCTCCCGCTGAGCCAGCCAAACGGAAGCCGATCTTCGGCCGCTGAGACCTCAGGAGTACTTCACATTCTTCTGGGGCTCCATCTCAAAGGCCGTCGCATCCTGTTCGGCAATGTTCGGCTTCACCACTTCCTCGCGGAACTTGATGTAATAGGGGTCGTCCTGGCAGATCACCAGCTTGTCCATGCTCTCGACTTCGAGATAGACGAACCAGGGGAAAGGATCGTTCGGGTTCACCCGCTTACCCGTTTTCACCGCCAGCACTTCCGGCACGCGCAGCAGCTGCACGCGGGTCTGAGACATCATGTGCTCCAGCTTCTCCTCGGTGACTTCAGGTTTGAGCTTGTAGAGGCTCAGGTAGGCGATCATGCGGCGTAGTGGTGGAGGAGCGTCCGCGGGGCGGATGGATCAGTTTTTCCAGTCCAGTACCCCTTTGCGCCAGGCATAGGCAAAGGCCACGCCGAGGATGGTCACGAAGCTCAGGGCTGCGAAGAAGATGCCCGCACCGTGGGCGGCGAGGTAGTCTTTATAAATGACGGCCCAAGGATAAAGGAAGACGACCTCAATGTCGAAAAGCACAAAGAGCATCGCCACGATGTAGAACTTCACGCTGAAACGCGGCTGGCCATCCTGAAGGGGCAGCATCCCGCACTCGTAGGCCGTGTCTTTGATGGCAGTGCGCTTCGCCGATCTACCGACGAGGACAGAAATCAAAAGCGTGACCCCGGCAAAGCCGCAGGCGAGGACGATCTGGAACAGGACGGGCAGGTAAGTTTCAAGCATGGCTCGTGCGGGGGGAAGCAGAGGAGAAGTAGCCGAGACGGCGGAGAGCGTCAAATCCCGAAACGTTTCGCTCAAAAATGCAGCGGGCCGTTTCCAGAAAGGAAACGGCCCGTGCTTTAAAGTTAAGACTTGGTGCTCGCGAATTAGCGGGCTGCCACAGCCGCCGTGCGGGCGGCGATGGTGGCCTGATGTGACTCGCGCAGACCAGGAAGACCACGATAGGTCTTGCTAGCTTTAGCGCAGAGACCACGGCTCACGAGGCCTTGCAGCTTCTCATAGGAACGCAGGCGGAGCATCTCTTCGCCCCCGCTCACAGCATTCTTCAGCTTCAGGTTGTCATAGACTAGCTTGAAGAGCTGGTTGAACTCAAGGGTGTCACCGTTACCGAGGACATTGACGAGTTCGTCAGTTACATGATCAGGAACGCGGCGGGAAAAACGTGTTTTACGTGTCGGAGTCGTAGCCATAGGAGATTATGTATAACACAGGTTGGGGCTGTTGGCGACAGGTTTGTGATCCTGTGTGGAAGTTTCTCAATGATGCCATGCAACCGACAAGATTTTTCCAACTCCCAAGTTGACAACTCACTAGCTCAACGAGCGATGTATTCACATTGCATGGGCAACTTGTGGTTATTTTACAGCAATCTTGAAAAGCTGCTTCTTGGTGCGGATGAAGATCGCTCCGTCCGCCACGGCGGGGGATGAGGTCATCGCGTCCGGCAACTTGTTGGTCGCCAGGATTTCGAATTTGTCCGCCGCCTTGATGACATTCACGTCGCCTCGGTCATTGCAGAAATATAGCCGGTCTCCCGCCGCGATGGGCGAGGGCAGATGCTGCCCCGCGATGCGATCCTCCCACACATCCGCGCCGGTCTCGGGATTCATGCAGGTGACGATGCCTCCACGGGTGATCTGGAAAAGCAGCCCGCCAGCAAGAACAGGGCAGGACTCGCTAGCGTTGCGCTTTTCACGGTCCCACAGCGTGTGGCTCTCCGTGATGTCGCCCTTCATCTTGTCATCGATGCGAATGCCCAGCGTGTGGGAACGCTCGGAGCCCGTGTTCAGGATCAGCACCTCCTTGTGAACCAGCGGGCGGATCGCCGCATTGAATCCGCCGTGACGCACGGTCCACAGCTCCTTGCCCGTCGCCGCATCATAACCAAATGCTGCACGCGAGCCCACGGACACCAGCGTCTCGATTCCGCCTAAATTAAAAACACTCGGCGTATGGTAAGCCTTTCTCATATCGCCGTCGCGGGTTGGTTTGCCTTCTTTGTCGAGATCGCCGTAATCCGTTGTGCGGCCTGTCTTCCACGCCGTCTCGCCGGTCTTTTTGTTCAGCGCGGTGACAAACTGCTCGTTGATGCCATCGAAGGTCAAAATGATCAGATCGCCATGGAGTGCAGGCGATGAGCCCGGGCCGCGGTAATGGTTCACGTTGATATCGCGGCGCTGCCACACCGTCTTGCCCGTCTGCGGGTCGATCCGCGCCGTGCCATAAGTGCCGAAGTGGACATAGAGCGCGTCGGCCTCTAGCACGGGCGATGGCGCGGCATAGTTGTTCAGCGGATTCCCCAGCCCCTCAGGCGCAGCATTTTCAAAGAGCAGGATATGATGCACCACCTTGCCGCTCTGGCGGTCGATGCCATAGACATACTGCTTCTTTCCGTCCGCCGTCGCCGCCGTGAACCAGATCCGGTCTCCGCCGATCACCGGCGTGCTGTGGCCATCGTCTTCAAGGTCCGTCTTCCATACGATGTTCTCCCCTGTGTCTGAGCTCCACTTCAGCGGAATCTTTGCAGATTCAGCTTCTGGCACCACACCATCAAGCGTCGGACCATTTTTGTCGGGCCAAAACAGCGGTGTCGTGGCGGTTTGTGCGCCGAGAAGCGTCGTGCCAAGAAAAGTGAGAAGAAGGGGGCGGAGCATGTGGGCGGAAGTCACGGAGGCAGGAGAGAGCTTCTTTCGCCACACTTGGACAACGCTACCTTGACTTACTCTCTCCCAAGCAGATCGCGCAGCTTCCTGCGCAGCGTGGCGCGGTTCATATTTAACGCGGACGCAAGTCGGGTGGGCTTGTCTTCAAAGCGTTCCAACAACGTGACCAGCATTTGCTTCTCCACACGTGCGAGCAGGGAGTCGTAGTCCGGCCAGGCTGGTTCTGGCCCAGTGAGCCTTTGGTCCAGCCAGATAGATAAAGCCCGGTTCAGTAGCGTATCTAAATGTCCCGCGCTGTCTGTCTGCGTGGCTGCCGCCGCTGCCTCAGGTAGATGGCGCGGCAGCACCAGCGTCCCGGAGCACACCGCAGCAGCGTGTTGCATCGCCGCTGCCAGTTCGCGCACCTGGCCGGGCCAGGGATAGGCCTTCAGACAAGCCAGCGTCTCCGGGGCCAGCATCAGTTCACGTCCCGACGCCGCACGTCCGGCCATATAGGCGGCCAGTGCGGGAACATCCTCCACCCGGTCACTCAGCGGCGGCAGCACTACCTGCAGCACGGCGAGTTGATAAAAAAGATCCTCGCGGAATCGCCCCGCGCAGATCGCGTCCGCCAGAGAAGATGAAGTCGTGGCAAGCACGCGCGGCCGGGGTTGCTCTGAGCTCAACAACCGCGCCAGGAGCGCCTGAAGCGGCAGCGAGAAGGAGCCGATCTCCTCGACGAGCAACGATCCCTCGCGTGCCGAATCCATCGCCTGCTGAAGCGCGGTCTCTCGCTCTGCCTCCGGCCATTCGTCCGCCCGGAAAGTCACCAACGGCCCCGCTGAGCACCTGCCATGCCGATGGATCACCTGTGCGGCCAGCGTTTTGCCCACGCCACGCGGACCACTCAAAAGCACCGGAACTACCGTGGCGCAGGCTTGGGCGACCACGGCAAAGGCACGCTGCATCCCTGGCGCAGCACCGATCATCAACGCCTCCTCATTCGCGGTTGTCGTCGGCACAGCAGAAGCAGTTTTCTCACGGATTGTGGATGGCATCAGTCCACGCAGGCAAGCCTGCATCTCTTCGAGGTTCAGCGGTTTGAGAAAATAATCATGTGCTCCGAGGCGGCGAGCTTCCAAAGCATTCTCCAACGTCCCATGAGCTGTGATGATGAGCACCGTCGGTGGCGCAGGCATGGCTCGCAGTTGCTCCAGCACCCGCAATCCGCTCACATCCGGCAGGCCGATGTCCAGCAGCACGAGTTCAAAGGACTGACGCAGGGCCTTGTCGATCCCGCTTTGACCCGAGGCCGCAACGACCGGCTCTGCTCCGAGCCTCCGCACCACGGTGGAGAGTGCTGCCGCAAGGGCATATTCGTCTTCGATGATCAGGACACGCATGTTTTAGAGAGGACGAATCAGCCCCAAGATCCATGGGGCAGGGCGTAGATTTTTCGTCATTCGGGATTAATCACTCCGCATGGATGGTATCCCCGACAGGAATCGAACCTGTATCCAGCATTTAGGAAACGCTTGTTCTATCCGTTGAACTACGGGGACGCGGATGCGGAGCATACATGCATGGAAATGCACTCGCTGGCAAGCTTGGTGCAGTGCCCAGCGCTCACTTCGCCGTCTTCTTTTTCTTCGGTGTGGCCTTGCCCCCCCTGGGACTCTCGAAGGTCGGGGCGATGGTGCCTTTCTCCCATTCGGTGATGGCGGTCTGGATCTGGGTCACGAGTTCGGGCTTGTCGGCCGCGAGGTCTTCCGCCTCGCCGATGTCGGTAGTGAGGTTGTAGAGCTCGGGCTCCCCAGTGGCGGTTTGCACGAACTTCCATGAGCCCTGGCGGACAGCGTGATTGCCCTTTGGGCCGCCTGTGCGCCAAAAAAGGCGTTCGTGCGGCAGACCGGCTTTTTCACCGGTAAGATACGGAATCAGATTCACGCCATCCATGGGACGATCCGTCGGCAGTTCACCATCGGCGAGGGCAAGGGCGGTGGGCAGGAAGTCGAGGGCGATGACGGGTTGATCAAACACGCCGGGCTTGAGCTTTGTCGGCCAGCTTACCAGGAAAGGCACGCGCATCCCGCCATCATGAAGGTCACCCTTTGCGCCACGCAGCGGGGAGTTGTCGGTGAAGTTGCCGATTTTCCGGGCACTCAGGTTCGGGCCGCCATTGTCGCTGATGAAAAAGATCAGCGTGTTGTCCCTCTGCTTTGTTTCGTCGAGCCGGGTCATGACCTGCCCGATGGCGGCGTCCATGGCGCAGATCATCGCGGCGTAGGTGCGGCGGAGTTCATTTTGGATGTGGGTCAGTTTTTCCAACCACGCATTCGGTGCCTGGAGGGGCGTGTGCGGTGCATTGAAGGCCAGATAAAGCAGCCACGGCTGACCATCGGCAGCATGACGTTGGACGTAGGCCGTGGCTTCATCACCAAACTGAGTGGTCAGATAGCCGGTCTGCGGCTCGTCTTTCCCATTCCGGTTCAGCGGGATGGTGTACTCCGCGCTGCCGGGAACCGTGGGCAGGTATTGATGTCCGCCACCGAGCGCTCCGAAGTATTCGTCAAACCCGCGCTTCATCGGATGAAACTGCGGATGCGCGCCGAGGTGCCATTTGCCCACGGCACCCGTCGTGTAACCCGCCTTCTTCATCAACTGAGGCAGCGTGATCTGATCCAGCGCCAGCCCTTCCACGGTGCTCTCCGGCTTCCAGCCGGGGTTGTTTTCGTGCCCGAAACGATGCTGGTAACGACCTGTCATCAGACCCGCTCGTGTCGGACTACAAAACGGGTGCGAGACGTAACCGTTCGTGCAACGGATGCCGGAGGCGGCGAGTTTGTCGAGATGCGGCGTCGGGATCTCTTTGGAACCCTGGAATCCGACATCGTTGTAACCGAGGTCATCCGCCACGATGAGGAGTACATTGGGGCGTTGCCCGAAAGCTGAGACGGTGAGGCAAAGGAGGCTGGTGAGGAGGAGTCGGGGCATGTGTCGCAAGGAAACGTCTCTCGCGTGTGTGGCTTGCGTGCGTTTTCCGCCGGGCTTGAAAGCCGCCACGCCAGCGTGCGCGTTGGAAGCTCGTTCGACGGTCCCAAGTTGCACGCGCGGGCCGTCGCCGCTAAGGCAGCTTCACTCATGGCGAAGATTCGCATCAAAAACCTCGGCAAGATCGTGGCGTGGCTCATCCGCGCCATCGGCGTGACGCTGCACTTCGAGGTCGAGGACCGCGCAGGTGTTTTTATCACCGGACGTTCCAACGGGATCTGGGCCTTCTGGCACAACCGCATGTTCGTCATTCCTTATCTGCACGACCGATGGTTCCCCCACATCCCCGGCGCGATTTTGAGCAGCCCGAGCGGCGATGGGCAGATCATCGCCGATGCCTGCGCACAGTTTGGGTTTGAAGCCGCGCGCGGCTCCAGCTCGAAGCCACAAAAGGGCCTGAGCGCGCTCATCATGCTGGCGGAAAAAGTGAAAGAGGGCCGCGATGTCGGCATCACGCCAGATGGACCGCGAGGACCGATGTACCAGATCCAGCCTGGCATCATCAAGCTGGCCCAGCTCACCGGTGGCACCATCGTTCCCGTGCGGGTGCTCTACTCGCGCGCCATCCGTTTCAAGACCTGGGACGAGTTCATGCTGCCGCTGCCATTCTCCACCGTGCACATCATCTTCGAGCCAACGATGACCGTCCCGCGTCGCCTTTCAGAGGAAGAATTCGAGCAGCAGCGCGCCACTTTGCAGGACGTGATGCGCGTCGGAGCCTGAGCCGAAAAAAGCCGGTTGCCAACATACGGGACGTGTGTCCAGTATATTGGCAGACATGAATCCGGCTTTTCAAACTCATCTCACCACCCAGCTCGACGCCATCCGCTCCGCTGGCACTTACAAGCGTGAGCGCGTGCTCTCCACACCTCAGGGCACACTCGTACGTGCGAACGGTGGCGTGGCGGTGCTGAACATGTGCGCGAACAACTACCTCGGTCTCGCCCAGCATCCGAAGGTGCGGCAGGCAGCGCATGAGGCGCTGGAACATTGGGGTTACGGTCTGGCGAGTGTGCGCTTCATCTGCGGCACACAAGCTGTGCACAAGGAGTTGGAAGCCTCGCTCACTGACTTCCTCTGCACCGAGGACACTATCCTTTATGGATCGTGCTTCGACGCGAACGGCGGCTTGTTCGAAACCATCCTCGGTCCCGAAGACGCGATCATCAGCGACGAACTCAACCACGCCTCGATTATCGACGGCGTGCGCCTGTGCAAAGCGCAACGCTATCGCTACAAGAACTGCGACATGGCCGATTTGGAGGCCCAGCTCATCGCCGCCGATGCCAAAGGCGCGCGCTTCAAGCTCATCGCCACGGATGGAGTGTTTTCGATGGATGGCTTCATCGCACCTCTGAAGTCGATTTGTGATCTGGCGGACAAATACGACGCGCTGGTGATGGTGGATGACTCGCACGCCGTCGGCTTCATGGGCAAGACAGGGCGCGGCACGCATGAGCACTGCGATGTCATGGGCCGCATCGACATCCTGACCGGCACGCTCGGCAAAGCACTCGGCGGAGCCAGCGGCGGCTACACGAGCGGGCGAAAGGAAATCATCGAGCTTCTGCGGCAGCGCTCGCGGCCCTATTTGTTTTCGAACACGCTCGCGCCGATCATCGCGGGGGCATCGCTCGCGGCTCTGGAGTTGCTGAAGAAGTCCACGAACCTGCGCGACAAGCTCGAAGCAAACACGCGCTACTTCCGTGAGGCGATGACAAGTGCGGGATTCAACATCGTGCCCGGCGAGCATCCCATCGTGCCCGTGATGCTTGGCGACGCCGCCCTAGCCTCCAAATTTGCCGACGCCATGCTGGAGCGCGGTGTTTATGTCATCGGTTTCAGCTTCCCTGTCGTGCCGCAGGGGAAGGCGCGAATCCGCACGCAGATCAGCGCGGCGCACACACGGGAGGATTTGGAACGAGCAGTGAACGCGTTTACGGAAGTGAAGCATCAACTCGGCATTTAACTTTGAAAACAACCCTGACATTCCTTGCGCTGCTCCTCTCAGCAGGCTTCGCCGAAGACCTCTGCAAACAACCATCGCCCGAAGAGATGGCAAAGGCGGCTGGCGTGAAATTGCCGCCATCGCCGTGGCATGTGGCGAATGTGTGGTGGGACTTTGAGAAGCCGGTGGAGCATTTCACCTCGCTGGAGGTCGATGTGACGATCGACCGCGATGTGCCGAGCGATTACAACCTCTACATCTCGCCCTGCGGCATCGCGAAGATCAATGGACTGCAATTCTACGGCGGCATCCAGACGAACATCAACGGTTGGGTCACGAAGGAGAGCCGCGAGCGTGTGCATCGCGGCAAAGGCGGCATTTTTTCACGCTGGTCGAGCGACAAGACCACGCCCATCGGCCTCGATCATGTGCACACGACAGCGGAGGACTGCCTCGTCGAGAGCGCAGGCTACGAAGGCGAGTTTGCGAGTGTGCGACGTCCGTTTGTGTGGACTAAAGGAACCTACACCTGGGGCATCACGAAAGGCGCGACTGAAGGCGAAAGCACATGGTTCACCTGCGCAATCCGCGATGCGGCAGGAGCCGTGCATGAAGTCGGCAACCTGCGGTTCGAAGGCAGTGACTTCACCTTCTGGGAGAAGCACTCTGCCTTCGTCGAGGTTTACAGCACGTCAAAGATCCCGAAGTCCGGCATTCCGAAGGTGAATGTGACCTTCGGCTGGCCGCGATTGAATGGGAAGAAGGTGCCACTCAAAAAAGCGCATGCCTATTACCCGGACAAAGGCGGCCCCGATTCACCGGATTGCGCGTGGGTGAAGGCCGAAGGCGAGAACTGTGTGGTCGAGGTCGGCCCCATCTTCAAACGCGATGAAACGAAACGGCGTCATGGTCTCGACCTCAAACCCAACCCATGACCAGCATGGACACTCTCTCCGCCACACTGCTGCTTCTCACTATCATGGACCCGCTGGGGAACGTGGCAACGTTTGTGTCCGGGCTGCGACCCGTGCCACACGAGCGGCGGCTGCGCGTGATCGCGCGGGAACTGGTTATCGCGCTGGTGATCTTGATCGTGTTTTTGTTCGCAGGACCGTGGCTGCTGGGACTGTTGCATTTGAAGCAGGAGGCGCTGTTCATCAGCGGCGGCATCGTGCTGTTCTTGATTGCGCTGAAGATGATCTTCCCACCATCGCGGCATGAGGCGGATGAGCCACAGGTCGAGCCCTTTATCGTGCCTCTGGCCACACCCATGATCGCGGGGCCA
>JBILPY010000104.1:0-10642 GCA_044373575.1 Prosthecobacter sp.
CGCGAACACGCAAATAACTTTTCCCTCCAGTCACATGAAGTGCAGGAGCAAATGTCCGCCTATATCAGAATCGCTGAACTGAGCAGCGCACCTCCCTCTGGCATGAATCGGAAGCAAATGGCAAAAGCCATCGCAGACGCTGAGAGTGAGTATCCTGACGACTATGCAATGCAGGTTTACCACATTGAACAAAGCTTTGAAGAAGGCACAGACTGACAACAATCCATTTATGACTCCCAATTTACAAAATGTTACTGCTTCATTTAGGTGTGCTGGAATTTCGTTTCAGCGTGGTGCCTCCGCGCTGGTTGGCAATTTCGATTGCTGCGGAACTGCCGGAGTGCGAATTGAACTGACACCTGACGAATCTGATTTTACAGCCGTTAGAGTGCTGTTTCCCGCATTAGGTGCGGAGGCGTGCCGCATTTTGATCGAGGCCTTGTGGGAAAGCGCTTTACCGAGTCAGCTCTGGAAGGCCAAGGCCGATGAGTGCATCAAACACGCGTTGGAAGGGCGGATTTTCGAGGAAGCCACCGCCGACATCATGATCAAATTGCATTTGTATGGCACTGAGGCAGAACTCGTGGCAACTCCGTTGGTCGCAGAAGTGAAGGACTAAACTAGTCCACAGATTGGAAAATGCCGTCCTGGCAGGCCTCTGTGACAGAATGAGCACCTCCAAACTTGCCCTTACGAGGGACGTTCCTCCATAGAATACCTGCAAGGTAGAAGCAGCAGGGACACCCTCAGCAGGCCAAGGCTGAGGCCAAGGGGTTGCAAGCCTGCTCAGAAGTGGCGGGTGGAGTTTATCCGCCTCGTGGAGAGCGGGGTGAATGTACCGACGATAAACGTGGACCACTGCCCCGTGACCGCCGCCTTCTGCCAACCCCGATTGGTGGTCGAGAGAGCCAATAAAAGTGTCCGCAGCCCCGGGGTAAAGTGTCCGCACCCCGCGGTTGCCCCTATTCCGTCTTGCCACATCGCCTCCAAATGTGATTAAATCGAAACAAATTCACGTTTTCGATTTATTATTTCCATGAACATTTCCGATTTGTCCATTGAGGGCTTAACCCAGCTCGAAGCCAGAATGACGGCTGATCTGGAGATGGTGAAGCGGGTGAAGGCGCTGGTGGTGGAGTATCAGAAGATGGGCGGGCTGGGTCTGGGAATGCAGGAAGTCTTACGGCAGGCCTCAGCATCGGCTGGGCCTGCCAGCCCTCCTGTTGAGCCCGGGCCCGCTTCCACTTTAGGCATCTCCCAGCCCGTGACGCCTCTGCAAACAGAGGAAGAATTGCTCCTGGAAGGGCTGGCGGCGATGCCTGCGTCCGGGTTCGTCCTGGGGGATCTGGCCAATGCCACCTACAGACCCAACAGGATGATCGGCAAGGATGATGTCAAAAGCTGGGTCAAGCGCATGGTGCGCCAAGGAAAGATCCGGGTTGTGGAAACCCGGCCGGGAAGAATCGGCAATGTGTATGCCTCGAACCTTCCCTGACGTCCGGGTAGCGGATACTCGGTGACCACTCTTCCTTCTAGGGCTTCCCAAGGCCGTTCCTGAGCGGAAGCTCGCGAGTCTGCTGGGTGGCAACGCCATGTCATTGTCCCTCGAATCGGTCTTGTCGTCTGCCTTCCTGATCTTGTTGCCCCACACTTCGATTTGGTACAGATGAGCCTCGGTTCTGCTGTCTCGCAGCGCGATTTCGTCGTCACAAGGTGCGATTAAGCAGCTAGTTGGTTCGATTCTCTGCCTACATCCCACGATTCAGTTGCCTCCCAACACGATTCCGTAGGCTTGGAAATCGATTCCGCCACTACATAATCGCGCTCCGATGCTACGGAATCAGTTTCACAAGCCTCGGATTCGGATTCCTTAGGTGGTAAAATCGATTATTGAGGCGCAGAATCGGGGTCCGTGACCATGGAATCGAACGGACTAGCAACGGAATCGCTCCACGTAGCCATGGAATCGAGCGAACGAGCTCAAGAATCGCTCCAAGTAGGGACAGGAGCCGTAGGAGAAGGTGCGAAATGAGAGGCTCTCGCCACGGAATGACGAAATCCCATCATGAAACCGGCCGCCAAAGCTAAAGAATCCCTCCCCGAGGGAAGACCACTCGTTCCGACCATCCAATAGTCGTATCCGTAGCTCCCGCCAAGCCTTCCCTTGGCACAAACGCTGCCCATCCCCATCTGGAAGACGAGGAATGCAGCATCGGATTCCGATCATGACGCGTTTCCTTGAGCTTTCAGCGCTTGCTACGGCGACGGCTTGGACTCATCATCCCGCCACTCCATGATCGTTTGCATCCCCGTGAACATCCTCCCCAAACTCGCCAGCGGCCAGCGCCCCAACGTCATCGACCTGATGAAGAACAAGGACATGGCTTTGGTGATCAATACCCCCAGCGGCAAGAACCCCCGCGAGGATGAGGTGAAGATCCGCACCGCCGCCATGCAGAACCGCATTCCGATCATGACGACGCTCCGTGGTGCCGATGCGGCTTTGCGGGCGATCAAGTCACTGCAAGGCAGCGAGGTGCAGGTGCGGGCTTTGCAGGAGTATCATCAGTAAAAAATGGACCGAGAAAAACAGCCAATGATTGTATCCTTTAATGGTGAAATGAACGGAAAGTAACCAGTTGCTGCAATCATGCGCATCACACCCGAACAGTTTAGAACGGCGCTCGCCGAGATCGGTTCACCGGGTGAGATCGCAAATTTTTGCAGGAAGTCAGTCCTGCACGGAACTCCGCATGTATTCGAAGGCAGAGAGGACGACTTTTATGAGTTTCGCAGTCGAATAGCCCAGCATTTTAACATCTCTTTTCATGAGGTGATTATTACTGGGTCGGGACAGCTCGGTTTTAGTCCGCACAAGAATACGATGTTTAGTCTCGATTCCGATATTGATGTGGCTTTGGTATCAGAAAAGCTGTTCGAAGAATTTATCGAGATCGCGCGATGCTATCAAATGCAGTTACGTGGATCTCGTCGCAGCGTGACTGAATACGAGCAACGGATGTATCATGAATTCCTTGAATATTCTGTTCTTGGATGGATACGGCCTGATAAGCTTCCGACTTCATTTCAAGTAATCTTGGCAAAGGATGGTTGGTTTGAGTTTTTCAAATCACTTTCCTACGGACGGTCGGAAGTTGGGAACTACAAAGTAAATGGGGGAGTCTTTCGCTCATATCGCCATCTTGAACTTTACACGATCAGCGGAATTCAAGCGGTCCGTGAAACTCTAACCGCGCCAGCAACAAAATCATGAGCACGCAAATCAAACCGTCCGTCACCAATCCGACAATCGCAGACATTTATCAAAGTGTTGCAGCTAAGCGGCTGATACTACGTCCAGATTTTCAACGGAGATTTGTTTGGACCCTCGCCCATCAAGAGGAGTTCATTGACACCATCCTTAGGGGCTACCCATTTCCGGAGATCTATGTTTGTGAAGGAGATGTGAACGTTCAAGAGCTCACCACCACGCGTCACGTAATTGATGGGCAGCAGCGCTTAACAACGATTAAACGATACATTGATGGAAATCCTGAGAATCCGGAACGTCCATATTTGACAATTCCTCCATACCAAGTGCTGACAACGGAACAGAAGCAAGAGTTTCTGTCCTACCAAGTGGTGATGCGCGACATTGGGCGCGTAAGCGATGAAACTGTGCGAGAAATCTTTCGACGAATTAACCTCACCAAATTCAAGCTCGAAAATGTCGAAATCCACAACGCTGTTTACGATGGATGTTTCATCACCGCTGCGAAAAGTGTGCTCGAAACCACTGGTCTTGAGCAGTTTGGTGTCTTCCGTGAATCGGAGTTCACTAGGATGGCCGATCTTCACTTCATCCTGCTTGTAATGGCGACGATTGAGAATGGAGGGTATTTCGCTCAGGACCGTGAGGTCGAGCCGATGGTCGCGAAATACAACGAAGAATACCCATCATGTGCTCACATCGTAGGCAGCCTCAAGCAGACATTCGAAACGATCACAGCTCTGAGCCTCCCCCTCGATTCAATATGGTTCAGAAAGTCAAATTTCTTCACGCTAGTTGTGGAGACTTTTCTTTATTTGGCGCAGCTTCCCAGCGTCGATGAACTCCGAAGCAAACTTATTGATCTAGAGACCAACATCCTCGCCAACAAAACCAACTCAGATTCGGAGTTCAGCCAGTATTACTCATACATGTATCAAGCGACCCACGGGAGGGCTGCACGTGTAACGCGATCACAATTCTTTCGCGCTTATGTTCTAGGCATTTCGAATGACAAGGAAACTTGAGGGGATGCCACCTGGAGAAACGGGATCAGTGTGAGAAAAATCAAATTACGATTTGAGAGGTGGTCACAAATTGTGACTGCCTCCGACTGAGGTTTTTCGTGAGTGACAGTGATAGTCCAAGCGCGGACCAGAGTAGTCGCAAATTGCGACCACCTTTTGATGGGTTGAATTCGCCGACGATGAGGGGACTGAGAGGAGCGCGGACAGGAGTCTCCGCGCTCCCATTCTAAATGCGTCTCATTCGACGTTGAACCGTCCAGTGGCACGGCGATTGGCCTGCGGTGCTAAAGATCACCGGGTGCAGGGTCGTATTGCAAAAGCCGCGTTCGCGGCCACCGATGAATTTCCCACGCATGTCTCTCTCCAGGATCCTCGCTCTCCCTGCCTTGTTTGTTGTCTCCACGGTCTCCGCCCAAAATGGGGGCTCAGGGGTGGCGGTGCCGCCTTCGCTGGTGCCGGCGGAGCTGGTGCCGGACACGCGGGCTTTGTCGGCGGAGGAGGAATTGAAAAGCTTCCAGGTGGCACCGGGCTATCGGGTGGAACTGGCGGCGAGTGAGCCGCTGGTGGGCGATCCGATCTTTGCGCAGTTTGGTCCGGATGGTCGGCTGTGGGTGGTGGAGATGCGTGGTTATATGCCGGACATTCACGGCAACCGCGAGGATGAGCCGGTGGGCCGCATCGTGATCCTCACCGACACCGATGGCGACGGGCGTTTCGATCAGAGCAAGGTCTTCCTCGATCAACTCATCATGCCCCGCACGGTCCTGCCGATCGGCGATGGCGCGCTGGTGGGCGCGCCGCCGATGCTGTGGTATTGCCCGGACAAAAATGGCGATGGCAAGGCGGATGAGAAGATCATGGTGGCGCAGGATGCGGGCGCGCAAACCATCCCTGGCCGCCCCGAACTGGCGAACCCGGAACATGGCGCGAACTCGCCGCTCTGGGGGCTGGACAACTGGATCTACTTTGCGGAATACGCGGCGCGTTTTCGCTGGCGTGGCGCAGGTGCCTTTGAGCGCAGCATCTCCTCCATGCGCGGCCAGTATGGACTCAGCCAGGACGACTTCGGTCGTCTCTATTACAACTTCAACTCCGGCCACCTGCAGGGCGACATGTGGCCCTCCCATTACCGTCTGCGCAATCCGCACCACGCGAAGTCCGGAGGCCGCATCAGCCCGCCGGTGAACGAGGCCGTGTGGCCCATCCGTGTGACGCCCGGCACGAACCGCGCTTACATCCCGGAGAACATGGCGGGGCACAAGATCAAGAATTTCACGGCGGCGTGCTCACCGTGGATTTACCGGGGTGATCTCTTCCCGGCGGATGCGCTGGGCAATGCCTTCGCCTGCGAACCGGCGCTGCATCTCGTGAAGCGAGACATCCTCACCCTCGAGCAAGGCAAGCTCGTGGCGCGTGAAGTCCACCAGCAGCGGGAGTTTCTCGCGTCCACGGATGAGCGCTTCCGCCCTGTCAGCATGACCACGGGACCCGATGGAGCGCTTTACATCGTCGATTTTTACCGGGGCATCATCCAGCACCGCATCTCGCTGAGTCCCTACCTGGAAAAGTACATCCAGGACCACGACCTCGTGGATCCGCGCGGCCTGGGGCGGATCTGGCGCATCGTGCCTGAAAAGGCCAAGACACGTCCTGCACCGAATCTGACGAAGCTTGGCAGTGCCGAGCTCGTCCCCATCCTCGCTCACACCAACTCCTGGCACCGGGAAACGGCGCAGCGCCTGCTCGTTGAGCGTGCGGATGCCGCGGTCGTCCCTGCGCTGGAAGCTCTCACGTGCGGCGAGGTCGCGCTCGGCCGTCTGCATGCCTTGTGGACGCTCGATGGAATGGGCAAGAGCACCTGGCCGGTGGTCGAGAAAGCGCTCGCGGATGCCGATGCCCGCGTGCGCAACGGGGCGGTGCGCATCGCGGAAGGTTTCTTCGCCGGAGAAGGGCGCGCCGCTGTGATGACGCGGCTCATCACCCTTTCCGCCACCGAACCGGACTCGCAGGTGCAGACTCAAATCGCCCTGACGCTGGGCGAGTGCCAGGACTCGGCCGCCGATCAGGCCATGGCGGCGATGGCGAGCCGCGTGCCCGATCATCCTTATCTGGCCGAAGCCATCCTCAGCGGGATCAAAGGCCGCGAGCTGGAACTGCTGGAGCATTGCCTTGCCACCGGAGGCGGCAAGACGCTGATCCCAAGCCTGGCGGGCTGTGTGGCTGCCGAACGCGACCCGGTCCGTGTCTCACGGTTCCTGGCACTCGCGGAAAAGGCCGGTGCCACGCCTCGCAAAACGCTGCTCGCCGGCTTCACCGCCAATGCGGCGGACTTCACACGCCGGAAGGTGAAGCTCGATGCCAGACCTGCTTTTCTCGACACGTCCGGCACTGAAAAGGTGGCGGACATGCTGACCTGGCCGGGCAAGCCTGCTCCCGCTGGCTTCAAGCCGCCGCGCGCGCTGACGGCTGATGAGCAGAACCGTTTTGAGATGGGCAAGGCGCTGTATTCCGGCATCTGCGCGGGCTGCCATCAGCCAAGCGGTTCAGGCCTCGAGGGCATCGCCCCGCCGCTGATTGATTCCGAATGGGTCACGGGCTCGCCCGAACGGCTCAGCCGCATCGTCCTCCACGGCGTGCGCGGCTACCTCACGGTCAAAAAGAGGCGTTACCAGCTCGACATGCCTCCGCTGGGCGCTTTGGGCGATGAACCTCTGGCGGCCATTCTCACGTATCTCCGGCGTGAGTGGGAGCATGGTGCGGAGCCGATCTCAACGGACTTTCTCAAAGCGATCCGCGAAAAGGAAGCACGACGCACCGATTCCTGGACGGAACAGGAGCTGCTCAAGATCCCGTAGCATCTTGCCGACCTAAGCCGTTCGACGTTCTCCGAAATAACAGGCCTCGGAGCCGCATGAAACGACTCCGAGGCCGTGACTTGCTGAAAGGAGCAAGGCTCACTCACGCCAGCGCCTCGCGGCAATACTGCACGCACTTCTTCACCTCGGCGACGGCGGTGGAGCCTTCGGGGATTTTGTATTCGAGTTCGATCTCGGCGGGGAAGGTCCACTTTTCCTTTTTCATCAACTGCAACACTTCCTTGATCGGTGTCTGCCCCTGGCCCCAGGAGACGTTGCCGCCGTCGGCGGTGCGGTCCTTCAGGTGCAGGTTCGTGATGCGCGCGTGATACTTCTCCAGCACGGGGATCGGTGACTTGCCCTTCGTCCCGGCGACATAGTGGCCGATGTCGAGGTTGAAGCCGATGTATTGGCCGAGGTCGAGGATGGAGTCGAACTTGTCCATCTCCGGCAGGTTGTTCGTGTGGTTGTGGAAGCCGACCCAGATCTTGTGCTTGTCCGCAAACGGCGCGACGCGCGCGGCGAGGATGGCATTGCGCTCGGTGGTCACGCCCGTGCAGCCCAGCGCCTTCGCCACGAGGAAGCTGAACTCGATCTCCTCATTCGACTGGCCGAAGCCCATCTTGTGGATGTGGATGTTCACACCCGCATCGTTATACATCTTCCGCAGTTCAAGGCACTTCGCGAGCTGCTGCTCACGCTCCGCATCTGTGGCCTTTCCACCTTTGATGTTTGCGTAAAGCTGGGTCGGTCCGCCCATGAGTTCTGTCTCGCTGAGGCCGTCGTCGAGCAGCGCCTTGAGCGTCTCCTCGGCGGTCTTCGCCATGCTGCGATAGCTATACGTGATGCAACCAATGCGCACGCCGTTGAAGACCGAGTTGGGCTTCTCCGCCGCCGAAGCGAATCGTGGAAGCGTAAAACCAGTGGCGGCTGCGACGGCGGTGCCGAGGAAATGGCGTCGGGAGAGCGGGTTCAAGGTCATAAGATGGTGAACGGAGAAGCGCGGCGTCTTTTGCCTGAATCGCGGGGAAATAGATGAGGTTAAGCCCGGGCTTCGCAGGCTGGCTCAGAAGTGCCCGGTGGAGTTCATCCGCCTTGTGTAGCTCGGGGTGAATCCGCCGACGATAAACGTGAACCGCTGAATCCCACGCCCGCCTAACTACCCACAGCCGAAGCCCGATTTTACCAAAGATCAATCGGCTGATGGGTGTCTGGCAGGATGATCTCGGTGCTGCTGATGGTCTCGGCGAAGCGGGTGGTGAACCAGGCCTGGGACTCGACTTCGCCATGGACGAGGAGAAGTTTTTTGGGCTTCACTTTCTCGACGTACTCCGCGATCTGCTCGCGGGTGGCGTGGGCGCTGAGGTCGAAGCTTTCGATGCGGGCATGGGCCTCTACGGGGGGGAGATCGGCGGAGAGCTTGATCTTCTCGCCGGGCTTGGCGTTGCGGACTTTGTAGCCGGGGGACTCGGGGTCGGTGTAGCCGACGAAGGCGATGGCGTTGCGCGGGTTGTCGAGGAAGCGCCAGGCGAACTGGTTCGAGGTGGTGCCCTCGGTCATCATGCCGCTGGAGAGGCAGTAGATGGTGCGCGGCTGGTAGTTGAACTGTCTCGGTCCACTGCGGCGGCCGCGCTTCTCGGGCTGGACGAGCATTTTCACATCTTCGAGCAGGCGGAAGCCGGGGTAGTTCCGGCGTGCGCGGTCGGTGTAGTGATCGTAAAGGACGGTGACCTTGGTGCCGAGGCCGCCGATCTGGAGGGGCATCTCGGGGATGAGGCCTTCTTCGTGAAGTTCATGCAGCATGAGCATGACTTCCTGGGTCTTGCCGAGTGCGAAGACGGGGATGAGCACGGAACCATTGGCATCAAAGGTGTCGCGGATCAGCGCGGCGAGGCGTTCTTTCTCGGCCTTGCGGCTGTAGTCGGCCGGGCGTGCGTAGGTGCCGCGGGTGGTCTCGATGGCGAGTACGTCGATGCCTTCTGTGGGGAAGTCTGCGGCCATGCAGATGGTCTGAGCCTCGAAGTTTACATCACCTGTGTAGAAGAAGGTGCTGCCCGCCTCTTTCACCATGACGCCAGTGGAGCCGAGGATGTGGCCGGCATCATGAAATGTCACAGCCCAGTCGGTGTCAGGGATCTCAAAGGGACGCTCAAGATCGCGGTAGATGTATTGGGCGCGGTTTTCATCCAGCTCCTTGTGGGTGAAGAGAGGGTACTCGTTGATGCCCTTTTCCATGCGCTGGGAGGTCATGACGTTGACCGAGTTGTGCAACATGCCGCTCATGATCTCACCGGTCTGCTCCGTCATAAATACGGGAGAGGTGGGCTGCTTGGTCATGAGCACGGGCAGGGCGCCTATGTGGTCATGGTGGGCATGGGTGATGATCAGGGCATTGGCCGTGTCATGCGGCAGAGGCCCGAAGTCAGGCAAAGCATCGAAACCAACCTGCTTCGGGTGCATCCCCGCATCCAGCACGACGCGGTCTTCACCGCGTTCGAGGAGATAGGAATTGGCACCGATCTCGCGGCGGCGGGTGAGGTTACGGAATCGCATGTGAAAAGGTTCTGGGGAAAAGGGAGCGCGAGACTAGGCCGTGATTGAGGATAGGCAAGCGCTCAGAACCATTGACACTGAGGCCACAGCGCGGAGTCTCCGCCCGTGTCTTGTCTGCGCGATCAGCTACGCTTTCTTCTTCCTGTCATCCTTGGGATGTGTGTTCTAGGCGTCGCTTTGGATGTGCAGGCGCAGATCACGAAGCGTTATGATGCGGTGGGGAGGCTGCTCAACGAATGGTATCGTGATGGTACGGCGGCGGGGCTTGCGAGCATCACCTACGAGAATCGGGATGGTCAGCACTCGCCGCTGAACACGAGCCTGTATCCGCAGATCCAGATCTTCGAGCATAACAGCACCAGCGGGGCTGCCACAGGACCTGCCTCTCATTTGCGTCTGGGGCCGACGGTGGGGAACTGCTCCATGGCGTCGTCCGCGATCTCGGGCGGCAGTCTGCCACGTCTCTACATGATGGACCCCGGCGGTGGGAAGTTCCTGATGATGCAGTATCTGGCGAACAACGTTTTTGTCTATCCAGAGCATCAGGACCACGACATCGGGGCGAATGGTGTGGGAGGCTACGGGGATCTGTATCCGGTGAACACGCCCTGCTGCCTCATTTCGCAGGGCTCTTCGGGCAGTGATCAGCCTTTTGTTCAGGCGGTCCTGTCCACCATCGCCGCCTTTCCACGTGAGACACAGCGGGTGCTGATTCAAAAGCGGGTGCTGATGCCCACGGTGCAGGCCATTCTTCGCCAGTGCAGCCGTGCAGTGACGAAGCCTGCGGACTATCTGACAGGCGCGGCACATCCGGTGGTTTTTGATTCCGCGATGCTCAATGAGGAGGCGATGGAGCGGATGGCGCAGGGCATGACGCCAGACCTGATCCCGCCGCTCGTGCAGATTGAAGTGGTGGAGGAAAGTGACCCGCAGGCTGG
>JBILPY010000598.1:0-3265 GCA_044373575.1 Prosthecobacter sp.
GGTCTGCGAGGGAAATTTCGCCCAATCACGAGGCGGGGCCCACTGCCCCAACGGAACCTGGGCAATGAGGGTGGCACCGGCTGGGCCGTCATTTGAACTCAGCCAGAGCTGGCTTTCATCATCTCCGGCGATCCAGAAGCGATACTGGCCTGTCACCGGCGCATGAATCCAGCCGCGCAAACGCTGGCCGTAGGCATCAGCGAAGTCGGTCGGCGTCTCGATGCTGGTGATCTCGCTGATGCTGTCCGGTGAGTCGGGATACGCGGGACTGCCAGTGAGTTCCGCCACAGTAAATCCGATGATGTTTTTCCAGATCTCACGCAGCAGAGTGCCTGTGCCCAGGGTGGCGGGCGTCACGCTCCAGACGAAGCTCTGCGTGGCACTCAGCCCAGTGCTGCTGGTCACGGTGACAATGACTGAGTAGTTGCCTGGAGCGGCGGAGATCATGCCGCTGATGAGCCCTGTGCCGGCATGGATGCCCAGGCCCGCAGGCAACCCGGTGGCACTAAAGCTCAGCGTGCCTATGCTGGTGGCCGTGATTTGCAGGCTGCCAGGGAAAGTGGTCTTGGTGATCTGCTGACCAGGATTGGTGAGCACCGGCGGCTGAGTCAGACTGACCTGCACCACTTTTGACACGGAATAGACGCCCGCTGCATTGTGCGCGAAGAGCATCCAATAGCCCGGCGTCATCACACTTAGGTTACTGTGAGCCGTGATCTCGTAGCTCCCGCTGGCGGGACTGGTGAAGGGCAGCTCCAGGAAGCGCAGGTCGGTGTTCATCGAATGCGTCTGGGAGGACATCTTGATGAAGGTGAAGCGGGTGATGCCGGTGCTCCCCTGCACCTGGAAGATCTGCCCCGCACCGATGGTGGCAGGAGCGGTGCTGATGGTTGGGCGGGAGGCCAGATTTCCTGCGGTATCATAGAGCATCGGCGGGGTGTAGAGCTGGGCGTCGCGATGGTCGCCATTGCCGCCGCTCAAGCCGCCGCCACCTGACCACACACGGCCATCCGGCAGCAGCAGGGCTAGCGAGTGGTAGTTTCGCGGCACGCTCATGTCGGTGACTTCACGCCACTGTCCGGTGGTGGGATTCCAGATCTCCGGAGAGAGGATGGAGCCAGTGTCATTGAACTTAAATCCACTGGTGTTCCCCCCGATCACCATGACCTCCCCATTCGGCAAAATGACGCTGTTGGCGAACTGACGAACATATTTCATTGAGGCCGTATTGGCCACTACAGGCGTGCCGCTGCGGATGTCGATGGTGAAGGCGAGGTTCGTGCTCGTGCCAGTGGATGCATCGCTGGGATTTCGGTTTGTATTGGCCGAGCCTCCCGCCACCAGGATGCGGCCCTCATTGTACATGGCAAAGCAGCCTTCCTTCGGGAAGTGCGCACCAGGGACATCCACGCCAGCATAAGCGAGCGATCCCGTTCCAGTGGCAGTGATCCAGTTCATCTGATCAGTCGGACCGCCGTGGAAGAGGCGGTTGTCCGGCGCGACGACGATGAGCGGATGCCAGTTCGTCACATAGCCCGGCTGTGCGACCACCGTAGCCCAGTTGATATTGCTCAGGCGGCCCCAGCCGCTGGCTTCCGTCCAGCGCTCGGCGGTGTTCCAGCCACCATCCCCAGTTACAGTAAAAACACTTCCATCGGTGAGTGCGACGGAGGTGTTGTACCAGCGGCCATCGTTCATGTTGGGCATGGCCACCCACTGGTTGGTCCGCCAGTCGAAGATGCTGCTCAGGCGCGTGGTATTGCGTCCCCCATTCACCATGACCCGCCCGTCGGGAAGCATCGCGGTGCCACCACAAAACATGTCGTGACGAGTGTTGTTGATCTCCGTGAACACCCCGGTAGCGGGATTCCAAACGGCTGCGTAAGTGAACTCCGTGCCCACCGGGAAGCTGGTGCGCTGATTCGAGGCGAAGGTGAGCAGCCGTCCGTCGGGCAGGGTGGCGGCGGTCACAGGGATGTGCGGAGTCCAGTTGATGACGCTTCCCCAGGTGCCGACCTGGCTGCGCTGCGTGGCAGTGGGTGCGGGGCCGGTGAGCACGACGAACTTTGGAGCAAATGCCTGCGCCTCGGCGGCAAGGGCATCGCTCAAGCCATGATCAGCAGGCCCGGCGAAGGACGTCAGGGCGGCGAGCAGCGATGCGAGGGTCAAAAACAGAAGGCGAGTGATCATGGAAAAAGGATCTGGGATAGAAGTGCTCAGCGCTCAGTTGGCTGAGATTGGGGGGCGCTGTCAGACTTGGATGGCCGGACGAAGGCTTCGTCTGTGAGGGTCTTGAGAAAAGCGACGAGAGCTCGTTTGTCCTCGGCGCTGAGGCGGAGGCCTTCGACTGGGTGTTTGGCGAGGTTCGGATCGAGCGTGGCGCTACGTTTCACACCGCTGGAGTAGTGCTCCACCACCTCTTCGAGCGTCTCAAATCTCCCATCGTGCATGTAAGGTGACGTGAGGGCGATATTGCGCAGCGTGGGCGTCTTAAATTTGCCCTGGTCCGCCTCAGCGCCGGTCACCATCATCCGCCCGACATCCTCCGGTGTGAGAACAAGCCCGTTGTTATGAAACTGCTGGTCCGTCATCAGAGTGCCGCCATGGCAGTGGAAACAATCCGCTCCGAACAACCCGCGCTTCGGGTCATGCTCCGTGACGAAGAGCTGAAGCCCGCGCTTCTCCTCCTCGCTCAGTTCCTCCACCTTGCGCACAGCTTTGTCGAATCGCGACTCCTGGGAAACAAGGGTGATGAGGAATTGCTCCAGAGCTTTTGCGACTCGCTCGGCTGTGATCCCGGAACTGCCGAATGCCTTTTGAAAGTCAGCGCTCAGCTTTTGATCCTGTGAGAGCTTTCCCTCCAAACGCTCCAGCGTTTCATTCATCTCATGCCTGTCAGTCACCGGCATCAGCACCTGCTCACGCAGCGTCTTCGCCCGGCCATCCCAGAAGAATCCCTGCCCCCAGGCCAGATTCACCAGAGCCATGGCATTGCGCTTTCCAGCCTGCCCCTCGGCTCCGAGACTCACCCGCCGAGGATCACTGAACGCGGCGCTTTGCAGATGACAACTCGAGCAGGACTGGCTGTTGTTGATGGAAAGTCGCTTGTCATGAAAAAGCTTCTTCCCGAGCTCCACGGCCTCAACCGTCAGCGGATTGTCGGCTGGCAGGGCAGGTTTCGGGAAGCGCTCGGTGATGACCAAAGGGTAGGCATGTGTGCCCGGCGGAAGGGCTGCGGTTTTCTCAGCAGCTTCGGCAGCTTGAT
>JBILPY010000599.1:0-3263 GCA_044373575.1 Prosthecobacter sp.
TGCGACCCCCGAGATCATCTATCAGCCCCAAGCCTCCCTCGACATTCTATCGTGGGATGAACCGATGTAAGTCCCCGTCGCGCCACCACCAGGCCTGCTCACACCGCCCTCCGGCTACGACTGGGGAGCCATCCGGCTCAATGTGCCCTCGCGCCTCCCCCAGCGCGGTTTCCTCCACTTGAACATCGACTCGCCTTGATGGCCGCATTTGCCTTTCATACACGCCGTCTGCGCCCTCTGGGGTCTAACCCTACCTGGGCAGATAGGCATTGCCTCTGACCACTCAAGCAGACGATAGCACACGCCTATGTGTGGAATCGCTGGCGTGATGGACCTGGCCGGTAGGCGAACGGTGTCCGAAGGTGTGGTCGAATGTATGGCGCGGGCGCTGATTCATCGCGGACCAGATGAAGAAGGCTTTCTGCATCGACCTGGTGTGTCACTGGCTTCGCGACGACTTAGCGTTGTTGGTTTAGCGGATGGGCAGCAGCCGATGTGCAATGAGGACCAAAGCGCGTTCACGGTCTTCAACGGCGAGTTCTTCGACTTTCCCGAGAAGCGCGCGGAGTTGGTGGGGCGCGGGCATCACTTGCACACGCACTGCGACACCGAGATCATACCGCATCTGTGGGAGGAGAGCCGTGAGGGCATGTTTGAGCGGATGCGAGGGCAGTTCGCCGTGGCGCTGTATGATGTGCATCGGCATCAGCTCACGCTGGGTAGGGATCGCTTTGGCATCACTCCGCTTTACTGGACGCGGCAGGGCGACTGGCTGCTGTTTGCCTCGGAAATCAAAGGACTGCTCGCATCAGGCATGGTGACGGCGAAGGCCGATCTGCGCGGCCTGGATCACATCTTCACCTTTGGCGCGATGCCGGGGCCCGTGACGTGTTTTGAAGGCATTCGGCTGCTACCTGCGGGCCATTATTTGCAGATCACACCAGGGGATTCGGAGCCGGTCAAGGAGCGTACCTACTGGACGATGGATTTCCCAAATCACGTCGATGAAGACCCTCAAGCCGACCCGAGCAAGCTGGTGGATGAGTTCGAAGATGTCCTGCTGAAGGCTGTGGACAAGCGGCTGCGCGCGGATGTGCCGGTGGGCGCGTATCTCTCGGGCGGGCTGGACTCCAGCATGATCGTGGCGATGGCCTGCAAGCTGAAAGGCGCCGCCATCAACACCTACACGATTCGCGTGGATGATCCGAAGCTCGATGAACTCAGCGCGGCGAATAACACGGCCAAACACATCGGCACGAAGGCACCCATTGTGCAGGAGTTTCGTGCCAGCGATGTGCTGGACATGTATCCGCAACTCATCCAGGCCGCTGAGGCGCCCGTGATCGACACTTCCTGCGCGGCGCTGCTCATGCTGGCACGGCGAGTTCATGCCAATGGCCAAAAGGTGGTGCTCACGGGCGAAGGCGCGGACGAATGGCTGGCAGGTTATCCTTGGTATAAAATCGCGAAGATATTCGGTGCGATGGATGTCATTCCTGGCCTGCGCTTGAGCGACATGGCTCGGCGTGCGTTTCTGCGGCTGAACAAAGTGCCGCACTACCCTGCCGCGAGCCGGAAAATGTGGGAAGATGCTGTCGGCGGGCCGAATGCATGGATCGACAGCTACGGCGTGCTGGCGCTCTCGAAGCTGCGCTTCTACGGCGAGCCGATGCGCGAGGTGCTGGCTGAGGCACGCCCCTGGGAGGATCTCGGCATGAATCTGGATCGCGCCAAGCACTGGAGCCCGCTGAACCGCAGCCTCTGGGTCGGTGCGCGCGTCACACTGGCCGGGCATTTGCTGCAAGCGAAGGGGGATCGCGTGGCGATGCACTCCTCGGTGGAGGTGCGCTATCCGTTTCTCGATGAAGATGTGTTCGACTTCACTGCCAAGCTGCATCCGCAATGGAAGCTGAACGGGTTCCGCGATAAACATCTGCTGCGCCTTGTCGCCGAGCGTTGGCTGCCCAAAGCGATCGCTCGCAGGCACAAGGTCATCTTCCGTGCTCCGCTGGATAGCTTCCATATTGATCCCGAGCCGAAGTTTGTCGGCGAACTACTGAGCGAGGAGTCATTGCGCCGCACTGGCTACTTCGATGTCGCCCAGGTGCGGCATTGGCGGAAGGCGTTTCGTGAACTGCGAGTTGGCTCACTGCCGCGACTTTCGGTGGAGATGGGACTCGCGGCGGTCGTCGCGACGCAGCTTTGGCATCACACCTTCATTGAGGGGACGCTGGCCGATTTGCCCACTTCGGTGGTGAGTCGGTAAGGAGAACGAGTTGGAAAACTCGTTTTACGTTAAGGCAGATTCGCCAATGCATCGCGGCCGCGTTGCTTCAGTTCGGGGTCATCGTGCTCCATGTTGGTCATCGACATGCCCTTCTGGATGAACAGCCGTGCTTCAGCATTTTTTCCCATCTGAGCGTAGGTGCGCCCGAGTTCGATGTAGTGACGCAGACGGCTGGGATTGATGGCGATGGCTTTGTCGAAGCAGGCCACGGCGGCTTCATTCGTGGTGGTGGGCAGCTTGCCGTAAAGAAATCCGCCCAGCGCACGTTTGACACCGCTGACGTTGGCGAGCGCCTGATGCCAGCGGCCGAGTACATGCCAGGCCACATCGTTGCGAGGATCGAGTTTAATCGCCTTGTCGGCACCCGCCTTGATGCGCGGCGAGGCGTTTACCTGCTCCTTGCTGCCCTGAAGCGGCAGCATTTTGCCATAGGTGATGGCGGGCGAGAGTTGGGCCTCGGAATCATTCGGCGCGAGTGCAGCGGCGCGCTTTCCATAGCCGAGGGCCATGCCACCGAGTCGGAGCTTTTCCGTGCTGGATGAGGCATCGGTCATCAGATGGCGATACTGCCGTGCGATGCGCAGCAGTAGTGGCACGTTCTGAGGATCCAGCTTTTCTGCAGGGATGTAGTGTTGCAATGCCTTTGCTGCCTGAAAGGTGCGGTCAAAGCCATCGCCGAGCCCCATGAGGTCATTCGCGGTTTGAGCGTGGCTTGCCGGGCACGTGAGCAGCATGGCTGCGACGATCAGTGAAAGGCGCATGATGTTAGGATTTGGTTTCGATCAAACGGCCCGCGTTCAGGAGTTCGGCTTCGCTAAGTCGTGGTCCGACGAGTTGCAGGCTGGTCACAGGAACAGTCTTGCCTCTGGCTGGCATCGTGAGGGGCAGTGCGAGGGCGGGATTGCCGGCAAAGTTCACACCCACGGTGTTTTGCATGTCGAACACGCGCCATTCAAACACTGCGTCCGATCCCCAG
>JBILPY010000600.1:0-3260 GCA_044373575.1 Prosthecobacter sp.
GATGGCTTTCGTGGTGCTTGCTGGGATGACGCTACGCTGAATGCCACGTGTGAGCATGAGGCAATCCGCGTAGGGCTCGAGTGGCATGATGGTCTGATCGACACGCTCCAGGCCGGAGGTCGGACCCTGAAAGTAGCCGTGATCGAAGGCGAGCATGACGGTGCGGCCATCTTTCGGATTGAAGACCTTGCTGAGGCGATTTTTGAGACCCCAGTCATACTGGTGGCAGCCCTTGAGGAAGAAGCCGGGGGCGGCCTGGGGAACGTCGGTGAAGTATTCCTTTTCCTTCTTGTCTGCTGCGCTGGTGGAGATGTCGGCCATGGTGGTGCGGTGTGTTTGAGTTGGGTTTCTACCTCATAATCAATGAGGTCTTGTCTTCCATGCCAGCATCCGCCAGAATTGTGTCTGATTCCGCAATCTGTTATGCCTGACCGCCCATCTATCCTCAGTGTCGTGCCTGCTGGCTCGGCCCATCGCGTGCAGGGAAACCGCTCGGTGGCACTGCCCGCTGTCACGGTGGACATTCTGACGACCCGGAAGATCGAGCTGCAGCAGTGGGAACTCCGCAGGTTGAATGATCCTTACTGGCGGCTTTACTGGCCGACGGAGACAGGTGGCGTGGTGGAAATCGACGGTGTTCAGACGGCGCTCAAGCCTAGCATCGTATATCTGATCCCGCCGCACACGACCTTCAGCACCACGACGATTCATCCCTTCAGCAAATGGTATTGTCATTTCAATCTCGGGCCACTGGCAGATCGGGCGGCACCCGGGATCTATTCATTTACCAGCACGCCAGCCATGCGTGCTCTTTTAATTGAACTGATCAAACTCGGCGCTAAGCCTGGCAGCGCGCGTTTCCCTTGGGTGTCCATTCAGCTTGTCACTGAGGTGCTGCAAAGATTACCCGGCAGTGTGTGGGAACATCAGCGGCTCGATCCTCGTGTGCTAAAGGCGATGGAATTCATGAACCAGCATCTCGGGCTGAAGCTCACCGCAGATCAGATCGCGCGGCACTCGGGACTCAGTGTGAGAAATTTGAATCATCTGTTTCAGCAGGAGCTTCAACAGCCGCCCATGCGAGTGCTGCTGGATTACCGTCTCGACGAGGCCTGTCGCCTGCTTCGTCACACGGACGACAGTATCGAAGACATCGCCGAGCAGTGTGGTCTGGTGAACCGTCATTACTTCAGCCGCATGCTGCGCCAGTATCGCAACACCTCGCCGGCGGCGTATCGTCAGGAAAGTCTGGCGTGATTTTTTGCTGGTCGCCGATGAGACAGCCTTTAAAAGAGAGGCATGAATTTGAATCTCCAGGGAAAGACCGTGGCCGTCATCGGCTGTGCCACCGGCATCGGCCGAGCCATTGCAGAAGGCTTTATTGCGGAGGGCTGCCAGGTCCGCGGCTTTGATCGGCTGAAGAACGCCGACTTCATCACGGAGGGCAGTGTCACGGATTTCGAAGCGGTGAAGGCCTTCGCGGCCGAGTCAGAGACGGTGGATCATGTCATCTTCTGCGTTGGAGTTGGTTCGGGCAAGTTTGGTTTCCCCTTCTGGAATGTGCCGCCATCTGACTGGGCTCGCGTGCTGGAGGTGAACCTCATTGGTGCGGTGAATGTGGCCCATGCCTTTGCTCCGAAGCTGATCGCACGCGGTAGCGGGTCCATGCTTTTCCTCGTCAGCGTCGCAGGACAAATGGGATCACAAACCGACCCACCCTACAGTGCCTCTAAGGCTGGCTTGATCAATTTCACCCAATGCGCCGCCAAGGATCTCGGGCCGCACAACGTCCGGGTGAATGCCCTCGCGCCGGGCATGGTAAAGACGGAGCTGAACCAGTCCATCTGGGCGGCTGGGCAGGCCAAACTGCCCGAGTCTCAGCGTGTAAGCTTCGACGATTGGGCGTCGGAAAAGATCCGCAAAGTCTCCCATCTCGGACGCTGGCAGATGCCCGACGAGTATGCCGCCATGGCCTGCTTCCTCGCCTCCGATCATGCGAAGAACATCACCGGCCAGACAATCAACATCGACGGCGGGCAGGTGATGCATTCGTGATCACTCATACAGCCTGAACAAACCCGAGTGATCCAGATCACCGAATCCTTTCTCATGCACAAACTTCTCCCACTGGGCGAGCGAGTTCTTCAGTGTCGGTGAGTCGAGTCCGACGGAGTCCGCCAGTTCACACATCAGGCGCACGTCTTTGAGTTGAAGCGTGGCACGGCCACCAGGCTCAAAGGCACGCTTCACCATGCGATCCCCATGCAGATCCAGGATGCGGCTTTCCGCAAAACCCCCAAGCAACGCCTTCCGAACTAACGCGGAATCGACACCCGAAAGCTCCGCCAGTCGCAGCGCCTGCGCCACGGCATCAATCGTCTGCGCCACGATGAGTTGATTGGCCAGCTTCGTGACTTGACCGCTGCCACTGGGGCCGAGATGCGTGATATTTTTTCCCACCACTTGAAACAAGGGCAGCGCACGCTGGAAGTTTGCCTCACTGCCACCCGCCATAATCGTCAGCGTCGCAGCCTCGGCTCCGACCTGACCACCTGACACGGGTGCGTCCACCCAGTTCACGCGTTTGGCGAACTCCTTCGTTTCAGGTACACCCGTGGTGCCGAAGTCGATGATCAAAGCATCTGGATGCAGCCCCTCGATCAGCCCACCTTCGCCAAACACCACCTTCTCCACGACATCGGTCATCGTCAGATTGATGCAGATGATTCCCGGTCCGATCTCTCGAGCCAGTTCCGGCAGTGTGGCGGCACGCCTCATGCCCAGCGCCACGGCCGCTTCGGCGGGTACATCACTGCGATTCCAGACGATGACTACAGCCCCCGCCTCGTGAAGGTGGCGTGCATTGGCACGTCCCATATTACCGAGTCCGACGAATCCAATTTTGTGTCCTGTAAGTGGTTGGTTCATTCCCGCCGACAGACATCGGGCAGTGATGTTTTGCAAGGCTGCGGGCGTGTATTTTCTGCCCGATTGTATTTCGGGTCTCCGAACCCATATGGGCTGGCCAGTGCTCCTTGCGGAAAGGGTTATCGCCTATCAATCCACGATGTGGAGCGTAGGCGACGCTGCGCCAATGTCCGATGGTGGATTTCTTTCGATAGCTAGCCCACTGTTAGAGGTAGTTCGTTGTTCCAGAAGATGCAGGCTGGAATACCGCTTCTTGCGCTTGATTGGTGGCATGTGTCCAGTAGTGTCGTTTTCTGGCGTATCCCATGCGTGCAGACAACCTCGACTGTCCA
>JBILPY010000601.1:0-3258 GCA_044373575.1 Prosthecobacter sp.
GCCGCGTGCGGGAGGATGGGAAAAGCATCCGCACCGTCACCCTGCGTCTGCGCTACAACGACATGGACGAGGTCACCCGCTCCGCCAGCCTCGACGAGCCCACCGACCTCGAACACGACCTTTATCCACTACTCTCAGCCCTACTAAAACGAGGCTGGGAGCGCCGCGTGAGCATCCGCCTCATCGGCCTGCGCTTCACCAAAATCTACGAGAGCGGTTTTAGCGCCGTTTTGCCTTTGGAAGTGGCCGATGTGAAGCGCGAGCGGCTGCACACCCTCGCCCTCGTCATCGACGACCTGCGAGGCTCGCAGCGCAGCATCATGCGCGGGCATGACCTCTGGCTCGCCCAGCAAAAGAACGCCCCGCGCCAGACTTTGCCAAAGCCACGGCTCGTCACCGATCCCACCGCCAGCGTGACCAATCGAATTCTGCGAGAGCGTCCTGGCGAAACACTGGTCACCGCACGGCGCAGCACCTCCAAGGCCGCGCCGGCGCTGAATGTGAAGAGCTGCTTCAGCTTCCTCGACTCCACGCTGACTATCCCCGCCATCATCGAGGCTGCCGTAGAGCATGACATGCCCGCCGTGGCCCTCATGGACCCGAATCTGCACGCTGCGGTGCCTTTTTTCCAAGCCGCCACCTCCGCCGGGATCAAGCCCATCATTGGTGCGGAGCTCCTCTGTGATCAAAAGCCGCTACTCGCCTATGTGCAAAATCAAACCGGCTACACCAATCTCTGCCACCTGCTCTCTGCTGATAAAATCACACCGCTCATGCTCAGTGAGCACACCAGCGGCCTCATCATTGCTCCAGCGGCTTCCCAGCCTGAAATCCGCTACCGTAAAGCCGAGGACAAAGTGTTCTTCGATATCCTACAAAGCATGAAAACCCTCACGCTGCTGCACGAGACGCATCCGCAGAAGCGGAAGGGCGACTTCATTTTCCGCCCAGGCTTTTCGGCGGAGGACATCGTCGAAAGCTGCGAGTTCGCCTTCGACTTCAAAACGCTACGCTTTCCACGCTACATACCCGCAGATGGCTCGACGCCTGCCGCCATGCTTTACCGCCTCGCCCACGACGGCCTGCGCACCCGTTACGGAGCCAAATCAAAACTGCATGAAGGCCAGCTCCGCGAGGAACTCACCATCATCGCCGAAGTCGGCTACGAGGAGTATTTCCTCACCGTCTGGCATTTGCTCCAAGTGTGCGCCGCGCTCGGCATCGGCTGGATCACACGGGGTAGCGCCGCCGACTCCCTCGTCTGCTATTGCCTCGGCATCAGCAACGTCTGCCCCATCCGCTTCGAGCTGTATTTTAAGCGCTTCCTCAATCGCGACCGCATGGCACTGCAAAAGCTGCCGGACATCGACATCGACTTCGCCCATGATCGCAAAGACGACGTCGTGCGGCTGCTTTTGGACCGCTACGGCCCCGAGCACGCCGCCATCGTCGGCGGCTTCAATACCTTCCACGCACGCTCCGCCTTTGGCGATGTCGCGAAGGTGCTCGGCGTCGCCGAAAACGAAATCCGCCGCCTCACTGAACACATGCCGTGGACCGATGCCCGCCACGCTGCTGACGCCGTCGCCATGTCACGCGAGTGCGATCATTCCGCCTGGCAGGAGGAGCCGCTGCGCACGGCTTTGCTCATGGCTGGGATGCTCGACGGCTTCCCGCGCTACGCCAAGATGCACCCCTGCGGCGTCGTGCTCTCCCGCGATCCCATCCGCAGCCTCACGCCGACGTTTATCAGCAGCAAAGGCTGGCCCACCACTCACTTCGACATGGACGCCGTCGAAGCCGTCGGCCTCATCAAGCTCGACATCCTCGCCCAGGGTGGACTCGCCGTGTTGCGGGACACGCAGGCCACACTCAACACACAGGGGCGCACGTTAAACCTCCAAGCACTCGAAGTGGGTGCATGTGGCGATACCGAGCAACCTGCGCGTGCTGACCCTGTCGAGCCCTGGAGTGACCCCGGCGTCTGGAACATGATCGCCACGGGCAACGCACGCGGCGTGCATCACATCGAAAGCCCCGCCATGACCAGCCTCGCTTGCATGGCCGATGTGCGCGACATTGACCGCCTTGTTGCCATTGTCTCGGTGATTCGGCCTGGAGCCGCCAACGGCCTGAAAAAGGCCCAATTTGCCCGCCGTGCGCAGGGACTCGAACCGGTCTGCTACACGCATGAAAGCCTCGCTGGCGTGCTACGCACCACTTTTGGTGTCGTGGCCTATGAAGAGCACATCCTGCAAATCTGCGAAGCCTTCGCCGGTCTGGCACCTGGCCGTGCCGATGTGCTCCGCCGTGCTTTGGTGAAGCAGGACATGAAAAAAGTCGAGGAAGTCCATGTCGAGTTCATCTCCGCCGCTCGTGCCCGCCACCATGACGAAACCACCATCGCCAAGGTCTGGGACCTCGTTGCTGGGTTCCAAGGCTACGCCTTCTGCCGCGCCCACAGCACCGCATACGCTGTCGAGGCCTATCAGGGAGCGTATGCCAAGCATTACCACCCAGCCGAGTTCATGGCCGGTGTGCTCAGCAACGGCAAAGGCTTCTACTCCGCGCTCGTCTATACACTGGAGTGCCGCCGACTCGGCATCGGCTTTCTTTCGCCCTGCGTGAATGCGTTCACCGATGCCTTCCGCGTCGAAAACGGCTCCATCCGTGTCCCCCTGCGATGCATCAAAGATCTCTGCGAAGCCACGCTGAAGCGCTGGCGACAAAATCACCAACCTTTCGCCAATATCCGCGACTTCATCTCCCGTGTGCGTCCAGAGGCCCCCGAGGTTCTCAATCTAATTCGCACTGGAGCCTTTGACGGCCTCGGTGACACCCGCACAGAGCAGTTTTGGCACTGCCTGCACAGTGCCCGCGATGTCGGCCACGGCGACGACTGGCTCTTCTGCGACAGCGAACAGCAAACGATCCGCGCCCAATTCCGTGAAGAACCCACCCGGCTTCAAAAGCTCCAGGATGAGCAGGAACTCCTCGGCTACACCGTCACTGGTCATCCGCTCGACCTTCATCCCCACATCGCGTGGGATAGCTACTGCCCCATTGCAGAGCTGCACCGCTACCACGGCCAGCGCGTCACCGTCTGCGGCCTGATCATCGTCAGCCGCAGCCATTTGCAGCAAAACGGGCAGCCCATGAAGTTCATCTCCATCTGCGACTACACTGGCATCGTCGAATGCGAGATCTTCGCTGCCGCCTACCGTCTCTATGGCTTGAACACGGTGCGTTACCCCGTGG
>JBILPY010000602.1:0-3257 GCA_044373575.1 Prosthecobacter sp.
TTCAAATCAAGAAGCGAGGCACCCTGGCGACCTTCATCCCACTCGGTGTAGCGGAACTGCTCGGTGCGGACGGTGAGTCCATAGATGCCCTTGCCTTTCCCTTTGGCTTTTTTGCCGCCTTTGTCTTTGGTTGGGGCATTGCCGGTGCCAGGCATGCCGTTGCGCATGACCTGGGTGAAGGCAGGGCGGGACCACTCGGATTGCGGGTCGTCGAGCAGAGGCTTGAGGCTCACACCATCGGTCTGCGGCGCGGGCAGGCCGCAGACATCGGCAAGGGTGGAGTGGACATCGATGAGTTCGACCGTGCGCGGGCAGGTCTTGCCGTTGCTGGCATTGCCGGGGACGCTGATGATGAGAGGGACGTGGGCGGAGTTTTCCCACAGGCTTTGTTTCTGCCAGAGGCCGTGATCGCCGGTGTGGTAGCCGTGGTCGCTGTGGAAGACGATGACGGTCTTGTCCCGCAGGCCGAGACGCTCGACAGCGGCGACGACTGCACCGACCTGATCATCCATGAAGGTGGTGGAGGCGAAGTACGCCTGGAGGATTTCTTTGCGCATCGGGTCGGTGAGCTGGTCCTGCTCTTTCTTGTAGCTGGCATAGGCAAGCTCGGGGATGCCGGGCGCGTCCTTCATGGGGCCGCTGGCGAGCTTGATCCCCTCAATCGGATACATGTCGAAGTACTTCTGAGGTGCGACATACGGCGTGTGTGGGCGGTAGAAGCCGACCGCGAGATAAAACGGAACATCCTTCTTTGTTTCGAGCAGCTTGATGGCCTCCGCAGCGCCCACGGCGTCAGTTTGCGGGTCCTCTGATTTATCGGCGAACCAACTGAGCGTTCCACCAAACTGGCCGGGCGTGAGCGTATGGATCTGATCCTCGACCTTCTTGTCATGGCCGATGGGATTGACGACTTGCTGCCAGGAGGGTTCATCATCAAGCCCGCTGGTGCCGATCTGTGTGGGCACGCCGTAGTGGTAGAGCTTGCCGACACGTGCAGAGAAGGCGCCCGCCTTGGAAAAGGTCTGGGGGATGCTCATCACATCCGGCAATGCCTGACGGAAGTGGGTGGCGTTTTCATAGACCTTCGTGCTGCCGGGTCTCATGCCGGTCATGAAGGAGGCGCGGCTGGGATTGCACAGCGGAAACTGACAATAGGCACGCTCAAAGCGCACTCCTGAAGCGGCGAGTTTGTCGATGTGTGGCGTCTTTACCTGCGTGTTACCGTAGCAACTGAGCGTGCAGTTCAGATCGTCGGAAACGATGTGAAGGACATTGAACTTCGGCGCGGCAATGGAGGCCGATGCGATGAACGCGAGGATGGCGGTGAAGAGTGGCTTCATGGTGGCGCGGGGTAACGCACCAAGATGAGGTGAATTCTCATGCTTTTCCAAGGATGAACCTGTCTGAGTGTTCCAACCGGGGGCAAGGTGGGTGCCTCCTACCGTATGCATCAATGGCCGGTGACTTTCTCCAGTGCTCTGGCGAGTCGCCGTCCGGCGGTGGCACGGGCAGCCGTGTCGTAAGATTTGAAACCATTGGCCCCGAGATCGACGGGGCCGCCGGCGGTGTAGGTGATGTTGTTCTTCTGATAGCTGTGCGGCCGGGCCTGGATCACGAGCTTCACGAGGTTTTCGGGATAGACATCGCGCTCTGCCACGGCGGCACCTTCCTGTATCCACTCCTTTGGATTGATGGTGGAGCTGCTTGCATGAGGGCTTTGTCGGCCAGCATTTCGCGGCTGGCCTTTTCAGCGTCGGCAAAGCGTGAGCAGGGATCTCCGAGGAGGTTATCCCAGTAGGCGTGGAGATTGTCACCGGGCGCGTCCTTGAGCAGGATGCTGTTGCCACCGTGGTCGCCTTTGGGGAACTGGTTCACTGCAAAAAGTGCAGCCGTGTGGCAGGGTTGGTGGAGATCGCCCGTGATGTGGAAGAGCCAGCAAACCAGGACGGCCTGCTCGGCTTTCGACTGCGAGGCATCGGGGATGAGTTGATAGGCTTTGTCGATGACCTGTGCTGCGGTGAGTCGCTGCTCGATGAAGTCGGGCATGCCTGGGTTCCATTTCCAAAACAGCTTCGGGGTCGGGAGCCGGGCTTTGGCATCGGCATCAGCAAACACGGGCAGATCAAGGTAGTGCCAGGTGGCGTGGTGGTATTTCTCGTTGGGATTGGCGCTGCCGTCGAGCGGCGGGCGGACGTGATCCGGCCAGATGGCGGCCTGCGTGAAATCCCACCGTTGCTGCTGCTCCTTCGCGGCGCTGCCACCCAGCTCCTTTTCCATGATCTGCTGAAAGTGCGGTCCGCGCTCTGGATGCTGCGCCAGCAAAGCAGCGACCTTGTCACGGCTGGCGGGGCTGAGATGCTCCCATTCAAGGAGGGCGATGATCTTGTGCCCGCCGCTGGCCCAGAAGAAAGCTTGAGTGCAAAAAGATGCGAGTACCGCGAGGAGCAGAACAGGCTTCATCCACCCAGGCTGACGGATTGCAGGAGGCGAAGCAATCAAAAGGAGGCGTCCATGCATGCTCATGAAAAAGCGGCACGGATCATTCCATGCCGCTGATGCAAACGAATGACTGCTCTATCGTCGCTACTCTGTTTTCTTTTTGGCGTCCGACTTGGCGTCCGTCTTTTTCTTGGTGGCCTTACTTGCCTTCTTGGCGGACTTCTGTTTCACGCCGACATTGAGCTTCAGGACGACGTCATTGCCATCGCCCTCCGCTTTTTTGACCGAGCCACCGACCCAGGCACCTACTTTCACGCCTTCAATCGTCGCTGGCTTGTCGCCGTCCACATACTCCGTGCTGGCGTTGATGGTGTACTTGCTCTGCTCAGCCTCAGGCGAATCGCTGCGGACGATGGTGAGAGTGCGTGAGGTGATGGTCACGACCTTGCCGTAGAGAGGATAGGTGTCTTGTTTGGCCTTGGGTTCGCCTTTCTTGGCGGTGGACTTGGGGGTCTCCGCCGCCGCTGCCTTTTTTGGCTCAGCAGAGTGTGCCGTGATGGATGACGTAACGGCGCACAGCGCCGCGAGAAAAAGCATGTGTTTCAGTTTCATAAACGTATGTTGGGTGGATTTATCTGAAGGTGTGTTCACGGCACACAGGACATTTTGAAAATTTCCCCACGCGAAGGCAAGACCAGATTTCTAGAATGTGTTTTCTGCCAAGGAACGGGCTGTGAATGAATCCTGAGAGAGGAAAGGACAGGGGCCCGTTCTCACCAGCCATCCGCACCCGATCATGACACGTACTCTTCATCGCA
>JBILPY010000603.1:0-3248 GCA_044373575.1 Prosthecobacter sp.
GCAAAAGATGGAGGGCTTCATCGCAAAGGCGGCGCAGACACTGCTGAAGAAGTTCGGCGAGCGCGCGCCCCAGGCGATCTACATCGGACTGCTGAATCCGACATCACCTGACAAATACTACCGCAGCCTCGCCTCGAACCTGCGCGGGCGGGTAATCACCCTTTTCCCGAAGTCCACCATCACGAACGTGGAGGAGCAGGACCCGATGAAGGCGACGCTCTTCTGCCTTGTGGGCAAAGAAGGGCTGTTTTGTGGGATGCAAAGCCCGCGTCTCTCGAACGGCCTCTACCCCGGCGGCAGCAAGTACATCGACCAAGACTCGCCTGACATCATCAGCCGCGCCGGAGCCAAGATCGCTGAAGCTCTGCACTACCTGCTCATGCATCATCCAGTGATGCCCGCAGGCAGCCACTGGCTGGAGCTTGGCGCCTGCCCCGGTGGCATGACCTCCGAACTGCTCGCCCGTGGGCAGCGCGTCACCGCCATTGACAAAGCCCCGCTGGACAAGCGCCTGCATGGTAAGCCTGGCCTCAAGTTCGTCCATGCCGATGTCGCCACCTTCGAGCCAGCCCCTGGCACGAGTTACGACGCCCTCCTTTCAGACCTCAACGGTCCGCCCGAGGAATCCATGGACCACGTGCTGCGTCTCTCCAAATGGCTGCGCAAACGCGGGCTCGTGGTCTTCACCCTCAAGGTGCCGCGTGTGGACACCGTAGATGAACCTTGCGGCTTCTTCCGCCGCATCGTCGAGACCGCGACGGCTGGAGGCCTGCGCCTCTTCGCGCAGACCCACCTCACCTACAACCGCCACGAGTTCACGCTCTTCTTCTCGAAGACCTGAACCCGCTGCTGGCCCAAGTCTTTCGCTCAGACTGACTTCATCAGGAAGTGATCGAGGCTGTCCACCAGCGCCTGCCAGCTCGCATCAATAACGTTCGTTGAAACTCCGACGGTTCCCCAGGTGCGGTTACCATCGCTGCTGACCACGAGCACGCGCGTCTTCGCCGCAGTGCCTGTGCCACTGTCGATGATACGCACTTTATAGTCTTCCAGTCGAACCTGAGCGATCTGCGGGAAGTGTGGGAGCAAGGCTTTGCGCAAAGCCTTGTCGAGTGCATTCACAGGGCCATCGCCTTCGTCCACGGTGTACTCGGCATTGCCGTTGACATGGATTTTCACGGTGGCCTCGGTGGTCTCTGTGCTGCTGCCTGGATTGTGGCGATGCGTGGTGTGATACTCGATGAGATCGAAGTTCTTCAACTCCTGCCCGAGCTGACGGCGGATCAACAGCTCGAAGCTGGCCTCGGCGGCTTCAAACTCATAGCCTTCGCTCTCCAAGCGCTTCACTTCCGCGAGCACCTTGTTCACTTCGGCAGAACCTTTTGCCAGCGGGATGCCCATGCCTTCTGCCTTCACGAGCACGTTGGACTGGCCGCTCATGTCGGAGATGCTGATGATGCGCTCATTGCCGACCAAAGCCGGATCGATGTGCTCATAGGTGCGTGCCAGCTTCTGCACGGCATGGACGTGGAGCCCACCTTTGTGAGTGAAGGCCGCCAGCCCGACATACGGCGCACGGATGTCATGCGGCACATTGGCGAGTTCATCGACAAAGAAGGACAGCTCGCGCAGGCGACTCAGGTCCAGACCGAGGTCGATGCCCATCTTGAGCTGAAGCGTTGGCATGATGGTGATGAGGTTGCAGTTCCCCACACGCTCACCGTAGCCGTTGATCGTTCCCTGCACTTGGTCAGCGCCAGCACGGACCGCTGCTAGTGCATTTGCCACACCCACGCCGCCGTCATTGTGCGTGTGGATGCCCACGGGCTTGCCGAGATGGGCAATGACCTTGCGCGTCACCTCTTCCACGAACTCAGGCAGCGCACCGCCATTCGTCTCACATAGGACCACGAGATCAGCACCTGCATCCGAGGCGGCCTTCACGGTCTTCAGCGAGTATTCGGGGTCTTCTTTAAAGCTGTCAAAGAAGTGCTCTGCATCGTAAAGCACCTCGCGGCCATTCTTTTTGAGATAGGCTACTGTGTCGGAGATCATCGCCAGATTCTCCTCCAGGGTGACCTGGAAAACTTCCGTCACATGCAGCGGCCAGGTCTTGCCCACGATGGTGACGGCGGGTGTTTGCGCGTCGAGCAGCATCTGCACCTGCGGATCATCTTCCACCTTCAGCTTACCGCGTCGGGTCATGCCAAAGGCGGTGATCTTCGCGTTCTTCCACGTGCGTTTGGCGGCCTCCTGAAAAAAGGCCGCGTCTTTCGGGTTCGAGCCGGGCCAGCCGCCCTCGATGTAGTGGACACCGAAGTCATCGAGCCGCTCGGCGACGCGGATTTTATCGAGAGTGCTGAAAGAGATGCCGGTGCCCTGGGTGCCGTCGCGCAGGGTGGTGTCGTAGATGGTAACTGGAACTGACATGGTAGTTAGAGTGGTCAAAAATGGATCAAGGATTCGTCAAAGGGTCAAGAGGTCGCGGGAGGGACAGACAGGTCCATCCCCATAAACGCAGAGGCCTTTGCCAGATCGGTCACCCTTAGGTGCCAGGACAATGCCACGATCACGGACTCCAACGGCTGCGTTACGCGCAGAGGAGCCCGGAGCTAATTCGGATGGCAATGCTGGTGGTCTGGTAGGCCATGAACGCGCTGATTCTAGGGCGGCCCGGGCTTCTGGCAACTTGTCTTTTGCCATCCCTCAGTTAGCTGGGCATACGCGTAAAAATAAGAGCAACCTATCAGCGGTGTGCTGAGTGCGGTAGAAAGTGCTTATGAAGCCATAAAAAATGGGTTGGCTGAAGAAGATCAACGACTCAATCGTGACACAAGGGGGTGGACGAAGGTTTGACCAACCCGCTGGTCACTGCTCTTCTTCAGCGACATTCGACACCTTCTTCCGCCCATGAACTATATTGAACCCCACGGCCACATGGTCAGTCGCACCACGGACGACTACGAGCGCATGGCGCTGGCAGGCTGTCAGGTGATATGCGAACCAGCTTTCTGGGCAGGTTTTGACCGGGCTTCTGCAGAGGGGTTCTACGATTACTTCCGCCAGATCACGGAGTATGAACCGAAGCGGGCTGCTCGGTTTGGCATCCAGCATTTTTGCTGGCTGTGCATCAACCCAAAGGAAGCAGAGGATATGAAGCTGGCAGAGGATGTGATGGCGCTCATCCCGCAGTTCCTGAACAGGCCCAATGTGCTCGGCATCGGCGAGATCGGACTGAATAAGAACAG
>JBILPY010000106.1:0-10571 GCA_044373575.1 Prosthecobacter sp.
CACTCTCATGGCTGATGTCGAGCGCCTCGGGCGCGGCGAGTTGCATCTTCGCGGCGAGTTCGTAGCTCTGAATGCGCGAGTCGAGGCGGCTGTCTTCCTCGCGTTGCTGCATGTGTTTGCGGTTCAACTGCTCCAACAGCTCGAATCCAGCGCGATCTGACCGCGCTGAGATGTAGCGGCCTGATTTGTGCGGAAACAGATCCGCGATGGGCGTCTCCGCTCCGGGATAAATGATCGTCCCAGCATGCTGCGATGGCAAAAAGGCACTATCCCAGTTCTTCGGACCATTCGACGCAAAGCCGCGATGATCCGGCAGCACGACGAAGGTTGGCAGATTGTCGCTCAAAGAACCCAGCGCATAACTCACCCAGCAGCCCATGCCTGGAAATCCCGGCAGATTGAAGCCTGTGGCCTGGAGCAGCGTGCCCTGCGAATGCACGCCGGTTTTGCCCACCATGTTATGCACGAAAGCCATGTCATCCGCACATGCGCCAAGCGGCGCGACAGCCTCGCTGAGCATCCTGCCGCTCTGACCGTAGGATTTGAAGTCCCACACCGGCTTCTTCCATGGACCGAGACCGTTTTGAAACGCCTCCACCTTCTCGCCAAAGTCCGACTCCTCGCCGTGGTGCTTGATGAGCGCAGGCTTGTAATCAAAGAGGTCGATGTGGCTCGCCGCACCGCCCATGAAGAACTGGATCACCCGCTTTGCCTTCGGCGCGACAGTCTGCGAGCGATGCGAGGTTTCGCCCGCTTGCAGCGAAGCAAAGGCGAGCGCGCCGAACCCTTGTCCGGTGGTGTGAAGAAGCTGGCGGCGGGTGAGCATGGCGAAGTGTGCTTTACCAATACGCGGCATGCGAGTCACGCCTTGTCACGCAATCGCGGCTCACTTCACCACCATCCACGGCAGCCAGTAAGCTTGCGCCATCACCAGCAGGCCCATGAGCAACGCCAGTGCCACGCTGTGCCAGAAGACGCTGCGCAGCACGGTTCCGGCGTCGGGGCTGTCCTTGCGGCCACCTGTCGCTACAGCGGCGACGACGATGCTCTGCGCGTCGATCATCTTACCCATGACGCCGCCGGAGCTGTTTGAGGCTGCCATGTGGATGGGCGAGAGATTCAGTTGGTTTGCCGTGACCTGCTGGAGATTGCCAAAGAGCACGTTTGACGAGGTGTCGCTGCCCGTGAGCGCCACGCCGAGCCAGCCGATGATCGGTGAGAAAAAAGGAAACAACACGCCAGTGGAGGCCATCATCAGCCCCATCGTGGTGTCCGTGCCGCTGTAGCGCGTGACGTAGCCCATGGCGAGCATCAGCGAGATGGTGAGCAACGACACACGCAGCTTCCAGATCGTCCGCCCGTAGATGCCGAGCAGTCGCAGCGGCGACACACCGAGGCAAAGGCCCGCGAGCATTCCCGCGAGCATCGCCGAAGTGCCGGCAGAGCTCAGCAGATTCAGCTTGAAGACCGCCTTCTCCATCTCCGCATGCACGACCACGGGTGGCACGCGCTCCACTGCTTTGTGCAGCATCGGCACCTCGATCTCGCGATTGAAGATCGCGTTCAACTCTATCTTCACCGCCGGGATGCCCCACACAAACACAAACAAGGTCAGAAACACCCACGGCAGCCAGGCTTTCCAAGCCTGAGCCGAGGCAGGCTCCGATGTCTGAACCACGGCGGCGTCTTCCTTTGGCGTCCACACCCTCATGAAGAGCACCAGCGCCGCCATCGCCACCACCGCGCTGACGATATCGACCAGCCATGGGCCATGGAAATTACTCATCAAAAACTGCATCACGGCAAAGCTCGCCCCGGTGACGAAACACGCAGGCCAGACCGCCAGCATCCCGCGCCAGCCCACTTGAGCAGCCACCAGCCAGAATGGCACGAGCAACGAGAATACGGGCAACTGCCTGCCGACCATCGCGCTCAGCTTCATGAGATCGAGACCCGTGATGTCCGCCATCGTCGTCAGCGGGATGCCGAGTGATCCGAAAGCCACGGGCGCCGTGTTGCCGATGAGCGCCAGCTTTGCCGCTTCGAGCGGTTTGAAGCCCAACCCGATCATGAGCGCTCCCGTGATGGCCACCGGCGCACCAAAACCCGCCGCGCCTTCGATGAAAGCCCCGAAGCAAAACGCGATCATCAGCGCCTGAATGCGTCGATCTCCCGACACACTGGCGATCTGCCGTTGCAGCACGGCGAACTGATTCGTCTCCACGCTCAGGTTGTACACGAACATCGCATTCAGCACGATCCAGCCGATGGGGAAGAGTCCAAACACCGCGCCACTCACCGCCGCCATGCCCGCGAGCTGTGCCGGCATCTGATAAACAAAGATGGCAATCAGCGCCGCCGCCACGAGCCCTGCCAGCGCCGCGAAATGCGCCCGCACATGCCAGAACGCCAGCAGCCCCAGCAGCACCACCACCGGCAACGCCGCCACGAGCGACGAAGAGATCAGATTGCCGAGAGGATCATAGTTTTGGGACCAAGTCATGGCTCTAAAGCGTCCACATGACGCCAAACTTGCAACCACTCATCCTGCTTCAATCCACAAAGCTGAACTCGTTCAGATTCAAAATGACGCGGCAGGTGTTTTCGAGGCCTTCGCGCTTCGCGTAATCGACAAGCGGAACGAGTTCATCGGCTTTGGGTTCTCGGGCAAGAGCGAGGGCAAAGGCACGCTTCGTCTGGGATTCAAGGCCTTGAGCTTCTTTGCTCACACGTTCGGCAAAGTGCTTCGCCATGGCGACGGTGAGGCCGTTGTTCATCAGGGTAAGTGCTTGGAGCGGGCTCAGCGATTCGTTGCGCTTGTCCACGCGCATGGACGGGTCGGCGCAGTCCATCACGGTCATGAAGGGCTGCTGCTGGCTGCGCACGATGAAGCGGTAGATGCTGCGGCGGTGGCTCTTCGGTTCTTCGGGGTCGTGGAGGTGGTATTCGTAGTGCGGCGAGTGCTGCGGCTTGTCGATAATGAAGTCCTGGAAGCTCGGACCGCCCATGGTGAAGTCCATTTTGCCGCTGACAGCGAGGATGGAGTCGCGAATGGACTCCGCGTCGAGCTTGCGGCGGTTTTGGTGGGAGAGCCACATGTTCGCAGCGTCGGACTTGTCTGACAGGTCGGACGAGTCTGACTTTTGGCGATAGACCTCTGACATCACAATGAGCTTGTGCAGCTTCTTCAAACTGCCTCCGAAATCATCACGGAAAGTCACCGCCAGCCAGTCGAGCAGTTCAGGGTGGCTCGGCTTGCCGCCCATGCGGCCGAAGTCGTTCGCAGTATCGACCAAACCCCGACCGAAATGATGCTGCCACACACGGTTCACGATGCTGCGCCAAGTGAGCGCGTTGTTCTTGTCCATGATCCACTTCGCCAAAGCCGAGCGGCGGGCGGATTCGTCCGAACCTTCGACTTTGAATGGTAGGCCAAACAGTTCGCTCAGCGCCGTCACTGTGCCAGCACTGACTTCCTGAGCAGGCTGCTTCATATCTCCTCGTTTAAGAACCTGTACGGTACGCGGGATGCCGTGCGTGCCTTTGAAGGCACCGCTGCCGTAGTGGACGGCTCCGGCATAGACTTTCTGCGGCGCGGGCAGTTGAGGCAAGGCATCGCGTTGCTTGCGTGCGGCGTGGAGCTTCTTCTTCGTGGCTTCATTGGCTTGCGCGAGCATGAGGGCATCGCGCTCGCGGATGAGCTTCAGTTTGTCCTCCTCCGTGCGGCTTTCGGGGGCGATGCCGTCGGTGAGATTCGCTTTTCGCCAGCGTGGCGCGGCTTCGATGCTGTCCAGCGATGTTACGGGGCGGCCAACCGCGAGGTTGGGGCCGGTTTTGCTGTCATAGACCTCCACCTCGGCCAGCGCGAAGATGTAATCGTTCATGCGCGGCGCGAGCTTCACGGCGGTGACGCGCACAAAGCGGCCCGTGACGCCGTCATCACCCGCCGTGCCGCTTTCGAAAGGCTTGAGGCCGGGATTCGCGAAATCATTCATGAAGTTGGCGTCAGGCTTTCGCCACACGAGCGTGACGCCGGTCTTGAAAGTGGGATCGTCGCTGACCTCAATCTTGAAGCGCACGGGAAAGCCGAAACCGCCGCCGATTTTGCCATAGTCGTCGTAGCAGGGCTTCAGCACGATGCGCTCGACCTGCACGCTCTTGCCGAGATCGACCTGCACCCACTTCACCGCATCTTGAGTCGGCGAAATGGCGCTGTGGTAGCCGAAGTCAGGTTTCGCGTTCGGATTCGCGCCTTTCTCCGCAGCGCCGTCGATGCGCTTGCTGAGCGCGGCATAGGCTTCCCCGGCTTTTTTCTTCAAAGGCTCCTCCAGCGCTGCGATCACGTCGGTGATCTGCTTTTTCTGCTTTTGAAGCGCGGCAAACTTCTGCATCGAGGCATCGTCGGGGTAGTAATCGACATCGGTGCGGTCGATGCCGGCGAACACGGCCTGGAGCGAGTAGTAGTCCTCCTGCGAGATGGGATCAAACTTGTGATAATGACACTGCGCACACTGCACCGTCAGGCTGCAAAAGCTGCCGATGGCATTTTGAACCATGTCATCGCGGTCGAGATGGCGGGCGATCTTGCCATCGAGTTTCGTCTCCGGCACTTCAGCGTGCCCGATGTAGTCCCACGGCCCTGCAGCGATGAATCCGAGCGCCGTGATGCCGTCGGTGGTGCCGGGATAAAGCGCATCGCCCGCGATCTGTTCCTCAATGAAGCGCGTGTAAGGCTTGTCGTTGTTGAAGGCGCGGATGACGTAGTCGCGGTAGGGCCAGGCGTTGTTGCGCGGCTTGTCTTTGTCATAGCCATGCGTTTCGCCGTAATGCACGAGATCCAACCAGTGCCGCGCCCAGCGCTCGCCATAGCGCGGGGATGCCAGCAAGTCGTCCACCACCTTCTCATACGGCAGCACGGCATACTTCGTGACTTCCTCCGGCGTGGGCGGCAGGCCGGTGAGGTCGAAGTAGAGGCGTCGGATCAAGGGGTGCGCATCTGCTTGCGGCGCAGGCTTCAAGCCTTTCTCCGTGAGCTTCGAGTGAATGAATGTATCAATGTTTATTGTGCCCGCTTGTGTCTGGAGCGGCTTGAAGCTCCACCAGTCGAGTCGGTCTTCCACCTTAGCGATATCAACGCCCTCCGGCCACACGGCACCTTCATCGATCCAACGCTTCAGCATCTCGATCTCCGCGCTGCTGAGCTTCGACTTCGGCGGCATTTGGATTTTCTCTTCTGCCCCGCTGACGAAACGAAACAGCGGACTTTCAGCGCTCTTCCCGGCCACGATGCTCGGCGCGTGCTCACTGCCGCCAGTCAAGGCGATCGCCTTGATGTCGAGTCGATAGTCGTTCTTTTGTTTTTCGGCTCCGTGGCACTCGTAGCAGTGCTTTTCGAAGATCGGACGAACATCACGCACGAAATCGACCGCGAGGGCGGGCGTTGAGCAAGCGATGAGAAGACAGAGATGGCGCATTGTTTCTCATACGACATCAAAAGCCTCGTTTCATGCCACGCGAGCGCGGGACAGCGTGAATCATTCGAAGTCGGCATCTTGCTGCCAACCGGATCGAGCCTATAAGGTAGGCATGCCCTTTACTTCACTTGGTCTGTCAACTCCACTTTTGAGTGCCGTTAGCCAATACGTCACACCCACGCCGGTGCAGTCGGCGGCCATCCCTGTGGTGCTGAAGGGTGGCGATCTGCTGGGCACAGCGCAGACGGGCTCGGGCAAGACGATAGCGTTTGTGCTTCCGCTGCTTCAGCGTTGGCTCGCGGCGCCTCGGGAGAAGCCGCGCAGAGTCCACACGCTGATTCTCGTACCAACGCGTGAACTCGCAGCGCAGGTCACGGAGACGGTGTTGCGTTGCGCGGTGCATCTTCCAGAGCGGATCAAAGTCGTAAGCGCCTTTGGCGGCGTCTCGATCAATCCACAGATGATGGCACTGCGCGGTGGCGCTGATTTTGTGATCGCGACGCCGGGCCGTTTGCTGGATCTCGTGGATCACAACGCGCTGCATCTCAGCCACGTCGCTGCACTGGTGCTCGATGAGGCAGATCGGATGCTTGACCTGGGTTTTGTGGATGAGCTGGCCCGCGTGCTCGCTTTGTTGCCAAAGCGTCGGCAGAATTTGCTCTTCTCCGCCACGTTCCCGGATGCCATTCAATCCTTGGCTCAGAAGCTTCTGCACGAACCCACGCGGATCGAGATCGAGACGGGACCCACGGAGATGCCAGTCATCGAGCAACGCGCCATCGAGGTGGATGAAGATCAGCGCACGCCTTTGCTGCGTCACTTGATCAAAACGGAAGGCTGGAAGCGCGTGCTCGTCTTTGTGGCCAAGCAATATTCCGCCGAGCATGTGGCTGATAAGCTGCGCCGCAGCGGCATCGGCGCGTTGGCCTTTCATGGCGAACTCAGTCAAGGCGCGCGCAGTCAGGCTTTGGCGGACTTCAAAGATTCGCACGTCCAAGTGCTTGTCGCCACGGATCTGGCAGGACGCGGATTGGACATCGTCCAACTACCCGTGGTGGTGAATTACGACCTGCCGCGCTCGGCGGTGGATTACACGCACCGCATCGGCCGCACGGGTCGTGCGGGAGAAGCCGGCCTCGCCGTGAGCTTCATTACCGCAGCATCTCACGCGCATTTTTGCCTCATCGAAAAGCGCCACCATCTGACCATCCCACGCGAGCACATCCTCGGGTTCGAGCCTCAAGATGAAGCACCGCAACCATCCAACACCGGTGGCATCAAAGGCAGACGCAAGAGCAAGAAGGACAAGCTGCGTGAAGCCGCGGCGAGGTAGTCCTGCACACACTCATAGTCCTCAGTATTTCGGGAAGATAGCTGGGGTGGGGAAGCGCTCTTCGAGGTTGTCGTTGAGGTATTCCTCGCGCGGCACTTGGACTTGGGGCCAGCTCGTGGGGCGGACGCGGACGACTCTGCCGGGGCGGATGCCTTCGATGATGAGGTCGGTGTCAAAACGGATCTGAATGCCACTGCTGCCGAGGGGTGGCTCGCCGGGTACTTTAGTGACATTCACGATGGGTCCCTTTGAGGCCATGTGCGCGGGTCCGTAGGCGCCGTGGGTGTGCTTCAAGGTGTTCTCGACGGCATTCATCAGGGCAGGGACATCTTTTTTGAAGTCGGCGTAGAGCGAGTCGTCCATGCCGCCGAAGAGGGTCGCGGTCACGGTGGCGCGGCCGAACTTGCCATACTCGACGGCATCGATCCATGCGGCCATCCAGCGGCTGCGGATGAAGGCTTTGTGTGTTTCGGTTTGGTGTTTGGCGGCGCGTTGCATGGAGACGTCGTCGAGCCAGATGTCGGAGATGTGAAAGCGAGTGAACACGCCATCCGGTGTAGGCCTCCAAGTGATGCCGAGCAGGACAGATTGGTTGCCGAGCGATTTCTTGCCGTCCGCTGGCCATGCGCCTTCGGTGATGAGTTCCTCGACGCTGAGGCGCTCGCGACCACGCCAGATGCGGGTGGCGGCATCGAAGGTCAGCTTTTCTTCTGTCGCTTTGGCGTCTCCGCCTTGCTTCGGTTCGCAAGTGGCGATGATCATGCCTTCGTTGTTTTTGAGGTCCACTTCCTTGAGGTTCCAGATCAATCCCTCGCGCAGGCAGTGGCTGGGCTCGTCTTCGAGCAGGAGGACATGGTTCTCAGCGGGTGCGATGCCTGTGCCACGATTGTGATTCGCGTCGATCTTCTTGCTATCGACCGGCAACACCGGCACGGCGGAAGTCTTCGGGTCAGGCGGGAAAAAAGCGCGGACGTGCAGCACGGTGCCGAGCGGGATGTCCCGTAAATCCGCCGGTGCGCCGTGATAACGCACAATGCCGTAAGGCAGCATGGCGAAGGGATGCGGGTCGTTGCGGAAAAACATGCCCGATCCCTGCACGCGGATGCTGCCACGGCGGTTCGCATGATCGACGAAAACGAGTTCGCCACGGTAGGAATGCGCTTTTTCCAGAGGCGGGAACTTGCCTGCTTCGGGGCGGAAGACTTCGGTTCCTGGTTCTTGGTTCTTCGTTTTTGGTTCTTCGTTGGCGGCGGTTGCTGGAACGGTGAACAAAGAAACGAGGGCCAACAACGACGAGCAAACCACAGACCGAGGGCGAGCTACCAAGAACCAAGAACAAGGAACAAAGAACATTTTCATAGTGAGATCAGTATTGCGGAAAAATGGCTGGGGTGGGGAAGCGCTCGTCGATGCTGGAGGCTCCGTTGCCGAGATACTCTTCGCGTGGGAGGTGGACATCGGGCCAGCTTGCGGGGCGGACGCGGACGATGCGCGCGGGGCGCATGCCTTCGGTGATGAGATCCGTTTCAAATCGGATCTGGATGCCGCTGCATCCCAGAGGGACTTCGCCGGGCAATTTCGTGACGTCGAGGAGTTTGCCGCTTGCGGCCATTTGCGTGGGGCCAGCGGTGCCGCCTTCGGTGTGCTTCAGTGTGTTCTCGACGCCATTCATCAGAGCTGCGATGCCCGGTTTGAAATCGGCGTAGAGAGAGTCGTCCATGCCGCCGAATAAGGTCGCGGTCACAGTGGCGCGGCCGAACTTGCCATACTCGACGGCGTCGATCCCCGCGGGCAGCCAACGGCTGCGCATGAATGCCTTGTGCGTTTCGATTTGATGCTGCGTGGCATTTTGCATCGCGGCGGCGTCGAGCCAGATGTCCGAAATGTGGAGCCGGGTGAACACACCACCTGGTGTAGGTTTCCAGGTGATGCCGAATTGGACGGCTTGGCCGCCGTGCGATTTCTTCCCGCTGGCAGGCCATGTGCCCTCGGCTATTAGGTGTTCGATTCGGAGGTGTTCGCGACCGCGCCAGATGCGGGTGGAGGCATCGAAGGTCAGCGTTTCGTCGTCGGTCTTGCTGTCTCCGACTGCCTTCGATTCGCGGAGGGCGATGATCGTTCCTTCGTTGTTTTTGATCTCTAGTTCCTTGAGCTTCCAGACGAGTCCTTCGCGCTCGCAGTGGCTGGGCTCGTCTTCGAGGAGGAGGACGTGGTTTTCAGCGGGCGCGGTGCCAAGATTTCCAGCTTTCGTCTTCTCCCGATTGTTGAGGGGCAAGACCGGCACGGCGGAGGTCTTCGGGTCTGGCGGCAAAAACGCGCGCACATTCAGCATGGTGCCGAGTGGAATGTCCCGCAGGTCGGCCGGTGCGCCGTGATAACGCACGATGGCATACGGCAACAGCGCGAACGGATGCGGCGCGGTGAAGCGGAAGATGCCGTTGGATTGCACGCGAAGGCTGCCGCGGCGATTCGCATGATCCACGAAGACGAGTTCGCCGCGGTAGGAGTGCGCCTTTTCCAACGGAGGGACCTTGCCTGCTTCAGGTCGAAAAGGCTCCTCTGCGGCGTGTGCAATGCACAAACCAAGAACGAAGAACAGAGAACTACGAACAAAGAACCTCACAGCGTGACCACCTTGTTGCTGTCGCCAAACTGATCCGTTTCCACGCCCATGCGTTGGGCCATGAGGAGGAGCAGGTTGCTCATGTGGGCGTCGGTGTTCGCGGGGCGGCTGCAGAGTTGGTAGTGGGCGGAGGTGAGCGCTCCGTCCGCGCCGAGCGCGTAGCCTTGGAAATCTTTGGCGACCTTGTTGAAGTCGAGATGGCTGCCGTGCTTCAAGCCAAGGTCGGTGCCGCCGGCGAACACCAGCGGGAGGTTCGCGTTGCCGTGGCTGTGCCCGTAAGACATGCCGCTACCAAAGAGGGCCATCGTGGAGCCGAGGAGTGGCTTGCCGTTGAGGTCCTTCGTTTCCGTGAGTCGGGTGAGGAAGTAGCCAAACTGCTCGATCGCGAAGGTGTCGTAGTTGGTGAGTTTCTCCATGTAACCGGCATCGCCGCCGTGATGGCTGAGCTGATGGCGCGACTCGGTGATGCCGATTTCAGGAATGGCGAAGGCGTCTCCCTCGCCACCGAGGCTGAAGGTGGCCACGCGGGTCACATCCGTCTGGAAGGCGAGCACCATGAGATCATAGACGGTGCGGAAATAGTCGCCCGCCATGGTAGTGGCGATGTCGCGGTTGGTGCGCTTGCGATCAGCGTCGGAAATGGTCGGCAGCGGTGTGTCGAGCCACGCATCGGCCCGGCGCGTGCGGATCTCTGCTTCACGGACGGAGGTGAGGTATTGGTCCATGCGACCTTTGTCTTCCTTGCCCATCTTCTGCTCGAGTTGGCGCACTTCCGCGAGGTTCGCGTCGAGCACGCTGCCCTTGCGGCGCAAGGCGCGGCGTTGGACCACTTTGCCGCCTTTCGGTTCTTCGAAGAGCGAGGCGAAAATTTCGCTGCAACGACGTAGCGCAGGCAATTGCACGCCGTCTGCCGTCCAAGCGAGGGAACCCTGCGTGAGAGCGACCTCCATCGAAGCGACACGGGTTTGTTGTGCCGTGATCTCGGCCATCTTTTGGTCCACGGAGATGGTGTTGCGATCCGAAGGGCCTAGCTTCCCGCCAGTCAGGAAGACGCTGATGCAGTTGTGGTGATGACTGAGGCTGCCCGGATGATGCAGACCGCTGATGGGCGTGATGACCTCGCGATGCTTTTCGAGCGGCT
>JBILPY010000604.1:0-3242 GCA_044373575.1 Prosthecobacter sp.
GATTTTGCTGAAGCACACGCTCCGCACGCACTGCTGCGCCGGAGTTTTCACCTTCCAGGAAAAGCACCCGCGCCACGCCGAGCTGCGCATCGCTATGATCCGGCTCCAGGGTCAGCACGCGCTCAAAGCTCTCCCGCGCGTCCTCCAGATGGAGCTGCTCCAGGCACGTGTGGCCGAAGAGTAGCAGGAGAGATACGTTGTCCGGCGACTGCTCGAGCGCGTCGCGAATGGCCTGGAGGGATGACATGCCGTGCATTCTGGTGTCTGGGGCAGGCGCCACAGGGCAGCCTTCATTGGGGAAGTAACCGGTGCCACGCCTCACCGCCAGAGATTTCTTTGGCGTTCGCCGCCTGCCGCGATTGAATGAAGCCACGCGTCGCAGTGTCGTAAGCGCGCCCATTTCCCCCATGAACCGCCGCCACTTGCTCGCCTCCGCCTTCGCTGCCACCTGTGCTCCCGCCCTGCGTGCCGAGGACCCACCGAATCTCACCGCCGAGCAGGTGCTCGTCCTCGTCCGCCGTAGCTACGCCCTGCAAAATCACCGCATGAACGGCGAACTGCGCGACTCCAACACTGGCAAGGTCGAGCCCCTGGAGCTCACCCTGACCGGCAACGTCATGCGGTTCCGCTTTAAAAATCCCCCGCCCGAGATCGTCCACCTCGACCTCACCACCACGCCCGCCACCCTCTGGCAGGTCAAGGCCGGCGGCAGCGCCCCCGTCCCGCTCACGAACGCCGCCGACCCCGTGCGTGGCATGGACTTTAACTATGAGGACCTCTCCCTGCGCTTCACCTACTGGAAGACCGTGAAGATGCTGGATGCCGACGCCCGGCTCGGCGCTGCCCGCGTGAAGTGCTGGCTCATCCGCGTCACCGCACCGGATCAAAAAGGCCCGTATTACACCGTCGATCTCTGGGTGGAGAAGGCCAGCGGCGGCGTCGCCAAGATGGAGGCCTACAATGTGCTCAGCAAGATGGTGAAACGCTTCCAGGTCACCAAGATCCAGAAGGCCGACGGAGCCACCGTGCTCAAAGAGATGCGCATCGAGTCCTTCAACGTCCTCAACGGCGACCCCCAGGGCCGCACCTACCTCACCCTGGACGCGCCGCAGAAGCAGTGAGGCGTCCTTGGACCCGCGCGACGACCCTCGGCTGTTGGCAAAGGCGACCTCCGTGGCAGCTCCCAGCCGTCGGCTGATGGCAAAGGCGACCCCCGAGGCAGCTCCCAGCCGTCGGCTGATGGCAAAGACGACCCCCGTGGCACCTCCCAGCCGTCTTTTGGAGGCCCCTACCAGGGCGCTCCCTCTACTTTTCTGATAGTAACCCCGCCTTTTGTGCGATTTCTGCGCCCTCGTTTACCCATGCGCAGCCTCCTACTTTCCCTGCTCCTCGTCCCCTGCTCCCTGCTGACCGCCGCCGAGCCCCTCAAAGCCCTCCTCATCGCCGGTGGCTGCTGCCACGATTACGCGAAGCAGCACGAGGTTATCTCCAATGGTATCCAATCCCGCGCCAACGTGCAGGTCGATGTCATCTGGACCGACGACAAAGGTACCAACCCACCGCTACCTCTCTATGAGAAGGCGGATTGGGCGAAGGGTTACGACATCATCATCCACGACGAGTGCGCGGCGAGCATGAACAACAAGGAGACGCTCACGCGCATCCTCGACGCTCACAAAACCATCCCCAGCATCCAGCTTCACTGCGCCATGCACAGCTTCCGCACGGGCGAGGACCGCTGGTTCAAGCGCCTCGGCCTGCAATCAAACTCGCACGGCCCGCAGGAGCCCATCGCGATCAGCTTTGTCGATAAGGAGCACCCGATCACCCAGACGCTCGCGGATTGGACCACGATTAAAGAGGAACTGTATAACAACGCGAACCTCTTCGACGCGCATCCGCTCGCCATGGGCAAGCAGACGCTGAAAAACAAGGACGGCACGACGAAGGACGTCGAATACATCGTGGCCTGGACGAACGAAAAAGCCGGAGCCCGCAGCTTCAGCACGACCATCGGCCACAACACCGAGACCGTCGCGGACGCGCGTTACCTAGATCTCATCACGCGTGGCCTGCTTTGGGCCTGTGACAAGCTCACGCCGGATTTCCTCACGCCGTTCAAGGGGCAGAACAAAGTGACGTTTGTCGCTGCAAAGCCCGTCGAGGCTCCGAAGCCGCCGCCGACGCCGAAAGACGCCACCGGCATAAAAGCGACCGCGAGCAGCGAGGAGTCGGGAAAGAACAACTTCGCCTGGCGGGCGGTGGACAATGACGAAAGCACCCGCTGGTGCGCCAGCGGCCCGGATTATCCGCAGTGGTTGCAGCTTGAGCTGGAGAAGCCGCAGGCGCTCACCGGCATCGAGACCACCTGGGAAAACAACGGCGTGTATCACTTCAAAGTCGAGGGCAGCCCCGATGGTAAAACGTGGACCACACTCGTCGATGGCAGCACGAACGAGAAGAACGCGCCTTACTCGAATGACTTCGCCAAGGCGGACGGCATCCGCTTTGTGAAGATTCATGCCCTCAGCAAAAAGGGCGGCGGCTGGGCCAGCATCCGCGAGGTGCGGCTCAAAGGCCCCGGCATCAAAGCCATCGCGCCGAAGCTGAGCGCGGAGCAGCAGAAGGAATACAACCAGGCCACTGACCCCCGCAAAGACGGCGGCAACATCACGCCGAAGATCGTCAAACTCACGCCGGAGGAGGAAGCAGCCATTTTGAAGGACGTGAAGGTCGTCGAGGGATTCGACGTCACGCTTTTCGCAAACAGCACCGCCGCGAACTACCCGGTTTTCCTGGCCGCCGAGCCGGATGGAACGCTTTACGTCAGCAGCGATGGCAACGGCTCCGTGGAGCGCAAACCGAACCGTGGCCGCATCATTCGCCTGCGCGATCTCGATGGCGATGGTCGTGCCGATGAAACGAAGGTCTTCTGCGAGGTGGACAGCCCGCGTGGCCTCGTTTGGGACCACGACCGCCTCTACCTCGTGCATCCACCGCACCTCAGCGAGTTCATCGATGCCGATCACGACGGCGTCGCCGAAAAGCAAAACATCCTCGTCAACGGCATCGCCTACGGTTTCAAAGATCGCCCCGCCGATCACACCACGAACGGCCTCAGCCTCGGTATCGACGGCTGGCTATACATCGCCGGTGGCGACTTCGGTTTCCTGAAGGCCACCGGCACCGATGGCAAGACGGTCCAGCATCGCGGCGGTGGCGTCATCCGCGTGCGTCCGGAC
>JBILPY010000606.1:0-3233 GCA_044373575.1 Prosthecobacter sp.
GCGCAGAGCGACTGGGACCGCACGCTCATGATCAACCTTACGAGCCATCAGAAGCTCATGAACAAGGTCATCCCATTTGTGAAACAGGGCATTGATGCCAGCATCATCTTCGTCGGCAGCCGCAACTTCAAAGCTCCGGGCCCAGGCGCCTCGGCTTACTCCTGCTCGAAGGCCGCGCTCACCCAGCTTTGCCGTGTCGCCGCACTGGAGCTGGCCCCGCACAAGATCCGCGTCAACATCGTGCATCCCGACGCCGTGTTCGACACGAAGCTCTGGACCCCCGAGGCCCTGCAAAAGAGCGCCACCCGCTACGGCATGACTGTCGAGGAATACAAGACCAAGAACCTGATGAAGGTGGAGATCAAATCCAAAGACATCGGTAACATGGTCAGCGCCATGGCATCACCACTCTTCGCCAAAGTCACCGGCGCGCAGATCCCTGTCGATGGTGGCAATGATCGTGTGATCTAAGTCAGCACTCGAATCCAAGTCTGAAGGCCAGCCCTCTCCAGCCCGATGATCCAGCCTGTCCAGAGAGATGATGCCCTTCTCGCCGACATCGCCAGTGTCGGCAGAGAGGACGCAGATCTCCACGTCTGGTGGCTCGGGCAGAGTGGTTTCCTGGTCAAGGTGGCGGACTCATCACTGCTCTTCGATCCCTACCTCTCGGATTCGCTGACGAAAAAGTATGCCGCCACGGACAAGCCGCACACCCGCATGACGGAGCGCTGCATCGCGCCTGAAAAGCTGACCGACATCCGCCTCGTCACCGCGAGTCACATTCACACGGATCATCTGGATGCCGAGACCTTGGTCCCGCTAGCGCAGAGCAATCCTGACTTCACACTTTTCCTACCCGAGCCCATTTTAGAGGAAGGCAGGCAGCGGCTCGCAAATGCACCCATTCAGCTCCAGCCCTTCTGTGAAAACACCCAATGGCATGGCGACTGGGTCATCACTGGAGTCGCCTCAGCGCACAATGACCTGAAGCGCAATGAACTCGGCCAGTGCCACTACCTCGGCTTCATCGCCCAGCGAGGCGGCTTTACCATCTATCACAGCGGCGACACCCTCTGGCACGAGGAACTGATGCCAGCACTTCAGCGCTTCCAGATCGACCTCATGCTCCTGCCGATCAATGGCAACAAACCCGAGCGCCGAGTCTCCGGCAATCTCAACGGCACCGAAGCCGCCGCGCTCGCCAAAGCCTGCGGCGCGCGAATGGTGGTGCCCTGCCATTACGACATGTTCACCTTCAATACCGAGACGCCGGACGAGTTCGTCAGCGTCTGCCAGCGCCTCCAACAGCCTCATCATGTGATGCAGTGCGGCGAGCACCTCACGCTGAAGCGGCGCGAGGTCTGACATTCCGCCTCTTGCTCCAAGCCCTTCCAATGACTATCCCCTTCCCCATGCCAGCCCGCCTTCTCCTTCTCCTGCTTTGCCTGATCACCTCACTGCCGCTGCACGCGCAGGAGCCTGACCTACGGCTGAAACTCGAGCGCGCCTACGAGCAGTGGCGCTCCGCCGTGCTGGCTCAGGATGCCCGCGCCTGGGCGGCGGCGATCACCATGCATCGTCAGGTCATCACGCGAAACACCGTCATCAGCCAGGGACTCGCCTTCCCGAAGTCCGTTTTTGAAACCATGCTGGCTCCGGCAGACACGAAGCCGCTGCGCCTGCTGGAAGCCCAGTCCGTGGGTGATACCGCTCACCTACTCTACTTTGGCAAAGTGAACATGGGCGGCGATCCCGAGCAGATCCCGGAAAGCCTGCTCGTGCTGAAATTCTTCCGCCAGGACGGAGCCTGGAAGTTCGATAGCAACAAGCTCGTGCAGCTCGCCACCCAACCTGAAGTGCGTGCAAAGTTGCTGCGCAACGAGCTCCCCGACTTCCTCGACCTGCCAGAGTTCACCCCACCAGGCACAACGCCCGCCACGCCACCGCTCAGCCCGATCCCTGACTACATCACCGGCTGCACCGTGCAGTCTGTCGGCTACGAGACGGAGATACAGGTGAATGGGTTCGACCACTACGCCGGGGACAACACGTTGAAGTTTTTCATTCTTGGCGGCCTGAAAAAAGGCGACAATCAGATCACCCTTAACGCTAGGCCGATTGATGTGCCCAAAGACGTCACCCGCTCCCTCGAAATCGATTTCTTCGTCAAACCCCAGTCGGCAGGTGAGCAAGGACGCCGCGTGTTTCACTACGAACTCAACGGCGTGCCGAAGTCCGCCCAGAAGTCCACCTGGACCCTGCCCATGCCTGCGGCCAAGGAGATGAGCGTCATCGATGTGGCGAAGTGAGACGATCCTCTTTGCCCCATGCTTTCCCTATCCACTTCCTGGCTCAGTCCACGACACAGCGAAGGTCGTGAGATCGCTCAGGAGGCGCGCGAACTCGGCTTTGAGTACATCGAAGTCAGCCACGGCACAAAGATCACCCAGCTCCCCGGCCTACTCGATGCCGTGAACGCTGGTGAGATCAAAATCAGCAGCCTGCACAATTTCTGCCCCGCCCCTGTCGAGGTGATGATCGACGCCCCAGATGCCTTCGAGTTCACCGCGCCGAGAGCTTGGGAACGCGAACGAGCCATCTCATTGACCAAGAAGACCATCGAGATGGCCACCCGCTTCGGCACAGATCTCGTCGTGGTCCACATCGGCAGCGTGCCCATGAAGCCCATCACGGAACAACTGGAGGCCATCGTCGCCGCAGGTGGACTCTACTGCCGCAAATTCACCGAGCTGAAACTGAAGCTCGTCACCGCACGTGAGAAAGCCAGCAACGAGCACCTCGACCGCGTCCGCGCTGCCTTGGGCCAGCTTTTGCCCGAGTGTGAAAAGCACCGCGTCCGCCTCGGCATCGAGACCCGCAGCCACTACGAGCAGATCCCCAATCAACGCGAGATGTCCGTGCTCATGCAGGAATACCACGACTGCCCTTGGATCGGCTCCTGGCATGACTTCGGCCACGTACAGCGTCAGGCAAACCTCGCTCTGCTCGACCACGAAATCTACTTGAGCGAGATCGCCCCGCACCTCCTCGGCTGCCACGTCCACGACGTGCAGTGGCCAGCACGCGACCACCGCACACCGCTAAGTACTGGCGGCGTGGCTTTCGAAAAGCTGCTGCCACTCGTGCCACGCAGCGTCCCATTGATTTGGGAACTCGCGCCAAGCCAGAAGCGCGAGCAGATCGTCGAGGCACTCGTTGCCTGGAACTGTCTG
>JBILPY010000107.1:0-10532 GCA_044373575.1 Prosthecobacter sp.
GATCAAGCTCGGCACCACACAGTTGCTCGGCGTGAACGATGAACCCGGTGAGGGCACCTCCCACTTTTATTTTCTGACTGTTCAATGAATCAGACTCCTCCCGGTTATCGGCTGGCTCTGTCTGGCCTGTCACAGTCTTGCCGCCACCTTGCCATTCCCCGAATCCTTTCTGCCTTAGTGCCTTCGTGTGAGACCTGCTGCATTTTCTGTGCAACCACCGTCCCCGCTTTGCGAATCACTCTTTGAACATGACCTCCTCTCCCATGAAATCCCTCGTCCACTTCATCGCTCTTTGCTTGCTCACTTCAGCCTGCGTTCAGGCACAGGAAATCAGCCTGTTCAATGGGCGGGATCTGACGGGGTGGACTGTACGCACGGGCAAGGCTGACTTTCGTGTGAAGGACGGCTGCATCGTGGGTAAGAACACACGCCAGGAAAAGGGCACGCACACATTCCTTACCACCAATACGGAGTTTGGTGATTTCATCCTGACCTTTGAATACAAGGCGGATGCGGATGTGAATTCAGGTGTGCAATTCCGCAGCCAGTTTCACAATGTCGAAACGCGAACGGTCACTCAGACAGGCAAGACGGTCATTCGCCCACCTGACCGCGTTTACGGCTATCAATTCGAGATCGACTCTGCTGGCAAACGCAACTCAGGTTCCATTTATGACGAAGGCCGTCGTGGAGTTTTCCTGGATGATCTTGGCAGCAATCCAGCCGCTCAGGCCGCTGCTGTCATGGGTGACTGGAATCAAGCTCGCATCGAATGTCGTGGTGACTCCATGAAAACCTTCCTCAATGGTGTTCCAGCAGCCAGCATCACGGACGGAATGACACCAAAGGGCGTCATTGCACTACAAGTCCATGCCAGCAACAAACCGGGAGTCGAAGTCCGCTGGCGTAACATCAAGCTCCTACCAATCACAGCCAACGCAACTGTGGCTGCGGCTTCTGTAGCTGCTCCCACCATCCAGACCGACCCCAACCAGCCGCGCATCGAGGTCCTCAAAGATCAGGGGCCGAATGCATTGGAGTGGGCGCTGGCACCGTTGGATCAGCCTTTGCCGCCGGACATCCGGCAGAATCTGACTTATCTCCGTGAGGATTTGCTGGATGAGGCGAAGCAGAAACCGAAGGCAGGAGCCAACGCCTATTCCCTCGGCTCACAGCTCTGTGACAAGCTGCTCATCGCCATCCAGCAGCGGGGGCAGGCGAGTGTGCTGGCGGGTTACACGGCAGCGCAGGCTGATGCGGATGTGCGAGTGACCAGTCAGGCCCTGGAAGCACGCCGGAACTACCAGATGAGCTGGCCGCAGTTTGCGCGTGAGACAAGCCAGCGCGCGGAGATCAGCCGCCAGCAGATGAGCGCGGCGGAACTGAAGAAAGAGAAGACCAAAGTTGAGTGGGCCAGCCGGGCAGACGTGATGCGCCCGATCCTCGACGGGCTGTATCGCCAGTTCCGTGAGGCTTTGCGGTGAACAATTATTCGTCCCTTTGCAACCCGGTCGTGCGCTTTGCGAATCTCTCTCTGAAACCACTCTCCGCGCATGAACTCCACTCCAGATTCGAACGGCCCGCCAGACTCTGACGGGCTCTATGGCAACAGCCTTAGCGACCTCTTCCTCTGTGCGCTGGATGGCACCGGTCCTACACCACAGGCTCAGCCCTGGCAGCCGCCGACAGCGGAGCATCTCGCTGAGTTGCTGCCGCAGTATCAGATCGAAAAACTCATCGGTCGTGGCGGCATGGGAGCGGTTTATCGCGGTGTGCAGCTCAGCCTTAAGCGCCCCGTCGCCATCAAGCTGCTGCCCGCAGAACTGGCGGCGAACGCTGATTTCGTCAGTCGCTTTCAGCGTGAGGCGCAGACGCTCGCGCGTCTCCAGCATCCAGGCATCGTGGCCGTGCATGACTTTGGCCGCACGGCGGAGGGGCATCTTTATTTCATCATGGAGTTTGTCGATGGTACCGATCTCCAAAACATCATCCATAACCCAGGCTTGCAGCCGACCCAGGCGCTGGAGCTGACGTTGCAAATCTGTGAAGCCCTGCAATACGCCCACAGCCAGGGCGTCATCCATCGCGACATCAAACCCGCGAATGTTCTCCTGACACAGGATGGACGCGCGAAGCTCGGCGACTTCGGCCTCGCGCGTCCGCTGACCACCACGCCCGGCATGACCGCCGCCAGCCTCGTCATGGGCACGCCTGAATACATGGCCCCCGAGCAATGGGCCGGGAAGGTGGATCATCGTGCGGACATTTACGCGCTCGGCGTCATGCTTTATGAGATGCTCACTGGCACACGTCCGCATGGTGCCTTTGACCTGCCTTCCATCAAAGCTCATGTCGATGCCCGGCTCGATGAAGTCGTGGTCAAAGCCATGCGTCAGGCCCCTGAGCAGCGCTATCAAAACGTCAGCGAGCTGCGGGACGAAGTGCAGCGCATCCGCACCACTCGCCCGCCGCAAGCCGTCCCCATCATGCCGCCTCAGCCCAAGGCCGCCAGTGCCCCCAAGCCACGGCAACGCCGCCGTTCAGCGCTCGATACCTTTGGCTGGGCCGCCGCTATCGCCCTGATTCTGCTTTTTGCCGCTGCCCTCTTCTGGGTCATGCAGCAGGAGCAGAAAAACAAGGCAGCAACGATCACTCAAGAAGAAGCAGCTCCGCCCACCGTCCCTACCGAGCCCAAGATCGAAGCTCCAGCCCCGAAGCCAGCGCCCATCGTGCACGCTCCACCGACGATCAAGACGGTAACTGAAGATAAACCCAAAGCGGTGGTGTCCATGCCGCCGCCATCTCTCGTTCCGACGCCTCCGCCCTCAGTTCCGCTTGTTCCCGCCACCGTCCCAGCCAGCCCAGCACCATCTGTGATTGAGGTCTTCAGCCGCGAGTCCCAAAACCTCATGGCTTGGGTACTCTCCCCGCTTGAGGAAGCCGTGCCACCAGACATCCGCCAAAAGCTCACCTACGTCCGCGAAGACCTCATCGACGAAGGCAAGACCAAGCCCACCTCCAGCCTCGATGCCTACCGCGCCGCCTATTACCTGTGCGAGGTTCTGCTGACCGCCCTCAACGAGCGCGACCAAACCCGAGTCGCCGCTGGTTTCCGAGCCGCTCAGAGCGCTGCCGCGCAACCCATCGGCAGCCAAGCCTTCGACGCCCGCCGAAACTACCTGATGAGCTGGCCGCAGTTCGACCGCGAGCAGTCCCAGCGCACCGCGCTATCCCAGCAAAACCAAGCCCGCACCGCCGTCTCAGGTGAGGCTCAAAAAGTCGCCTGGGCCAATAAAGTGGAGCGGCTTCGTGTTAGCCTTGATGCGCGCTACCGCAGCTTCCGCGACGCGATGAGGAAATGAACTTCTCTTCAGCGGTTAAAACTTCTGTCCGTTTGCAACTTCGCTGACCGCTTTGCGAATCACTCTTTGATCACCAGCCTATCTCTCCCATGAAAACCATCGTCCACTCATTCATCTTCAGCACTCTTTGCGCGGCACTGCACGCTGTTGAGCCGGGGTTCATTCCCTTGCTCGATAAAGATCACACTTCTGGCTGGGTTCATTGTGGGCCGGGCAAGATGGACGTAGCGAATGGCGAAGCCACCTTGTCTTCACCAAAAGGAAACGGCTTTTCGTGGCACTCCACGCAGTCATTTACAGACTTTGTTCTGAAGCTCGAGTTTCAGGGGAAGGGACGTGAATACAACTCGGGCGTTTTCTTCCGCTTTCAAAACCCAGGCAACGACCCCGCTGTGGCATCAAAGAACGGCAATGAGGTAGCGATCACTGATTTCGGCGCAAAGGACCAACCCACTGGCTCCATCTACAACTTCAAAGATGCCACTGGAGGTGTGAAACCCCGTTCAGATTGGAACGATTTTGAGATAACTGTCACCGGAAACCGAGTCGTCGTCAGTCTTAACGGCCAAGTGATCAACGAACATGTCGGCCTGCGGCAGCCTGCCGGTTTCGTCGGCCTGCAAAGCCATCCGCGCGGCCCCGTGCAGTTCCGCAATGTTCGAATCAGAGACCTATCGTCACCTGCACCGACACTGTCGATTCCACTCGCCTCGATCCAAACCGACGCCAACCAACCCCGCATTGAAGTCATCAAAGACCAAGGCCCCAACGCCACTGAGTGGGCTCTCACGCCGCTGGATGAAGCCATCCCCGCCGACATTCGCCAAAACCTCACCTTCCTCCGTGAAGACCTGCTCGACGAAGGCAAAAAGGCCGCCAAATCCAGCCCAGAAGCCTACAAGCTGGCTTCCGACTATTGCGACAAGATCCTCACTGCCCTCGATCAGCGGGATCTGGCGCGAGTGAATGCTGGTTATCGTGCCTCGCAGGCCGATGCCGACAAACGCACCAGCACTCAGGCTCTCGATGCCCGCCGAAACCACCAGATGAGCTGGCCGCAGTATGCCCGCGAGGAATCTCAGCGTGCCGCCCTCCGCGAAAACGAGACTGACAAAGCCGACGTGAAGAAAGAGCGCCTCAAAGTCGATTGGGCCACTCGCTCTGTGCGCATGCGCAGCTATCTGGATGACCTCTACCGCCAGCTCCGGGAGGCGATGCGCTGAAGCGAATACAAGGGGTTGGCAACTTCCCCATTCCCTTTCCTCGTCTCCCATGCCATCCCTTCACCATGTCCCACTGGCTGCTCAAATCTGAACCCGATGTCTTTTCCTTCGACCATCTCAAGGCCCGCCCGAAGAAGACGGAGCCATGGAATGGCGTGCGCAATTATCAGGTGCGGAACATGATGCGGGACCAGATGGCGGTGGGGGATCTCGGCTTCTTCTACCACTCAAGCTGCCCCGTGCCGGGCATCGCGGGCATCGTCAAAATCGTCAAAGAAGCCTACCCGGACCACACGCAGTTTGATCCCTCTTCCGAATACTTCGATGCAGGCAGCAAGCGCGAGGAACCGCGCTGGCTGATGGTGGATGTGAAGTGGGAGGCGGACTTCAAAACCTTCGTCACGCTCGACATGCTCCGCGCTGAGCCGAAGCTGGCCGACATGCTGATCCTGCGTCGCGGCAATCGCCTCTCCATCACCGAGGTCGAGCCGAAGCACTGGGACCTGATCTGCAAGCTCGGCGGGCTTTGATCCAATTTACTCCATCTTCTGATGCTTCATTTTCTTCACCGCTGCCTTGGCTTCGCTCAGCGTTTCGTCGCGGCGGCCTGGCATTTCGGATGGGTCGGAGCCTTCAGGGTTTTTGTGCTGCACAGGCTCTCACGAGAAGATCGCCTGACGCAGATCTGGCTGCGCGTTTTGCAGCGCCCGTTCTGGTTTCGATCCAGAACTGATGCTGGTGTTCTCGGCATGTTCTACTTGGAGAACTACCGCATCGCCGATGCCTACGGTCCGTTGTGTCGCGTGATCATTGACGCAGGAGCGAACATTGGTGATTCCACGATGCGGCTGCGGCGCTTCCACCCGCAGGCGCGCATCATCGCCATTGAGGCGGATGCGGACAACCACGGCTTGCTCGCCCGCAACTTCGCCGACGATCAGCAGGTCACCTGCCTGCATCGTGCTCTTTGGAAAGAAGAGGGCACTCTGCGCATCGCCAAGACCTGGGCTGCTGTCGCCAGTCGTATCGACGAAGCTGGCGTGCATCCCATCAGTGCCTCCGTTTCTGCCAGCACGGTTCCAGGGCTGATGGCGGAGTTTGGATTCGATGAGATCGACATCCTCAAGCTCGACATCGAAGGCGCGGAGAAGGTCGTCTTCCAGACGTCCGACACCTCATGGATTCGCCGGGTGAGATGCATCATCTTCGAATGCTGTGATGCCGACGATCATGGCACGACTATTGACATCTACGCAGCGCTGCAAGCCTCAGGTGCCCGCTTCAACAGCCATCTCTGCGGCGAAAATATCGTGCTCATCCGTGCCGACACCGATTGGTTTCTCGCTCCAGATCTCTGGATGAATCCACGTGCCGACATCCTGCCGCATCTCCAAGAGCACATGCAAAAGCTCGGCAGACAACGGCCGGACTGAGTGTGAAGACGCCCAGGTAAAGACAAGTCACAGCCAAGTCTGCATCTCCGCTGGTAGAGGGCATTCCCAGATGCGGCTGAAGCTCGGCGTCATGATTTCCAGTCGGTGTGAATGCAGCGCCTGACGTGAAGAGAAGATCCGCCGCTCAATGTCGGACGTCCAGCCAGTGTCGATGAAGTCGAGGTAGCACTGCTCATCGAGCCCGTAGATTTTATCCCCAAGGATTGGCAGTCCGAGATGCGAGAGATGAACACGGATCTGATGCATCCGACCGGTGATCGGTCGCGCTTCGATGAGTGCCAGCTTTCCTGCACGCTCATGCTCCACGCGCCGCAGCGTCCGAAAGATCGTCTGACAAGGTGCACCATCGTCATGCACGGTCTGCTTCACCCAGATCTCGGACTCCGTAACATCGCCTTTGCGCAGGATGGGGCCGTGAAGATCCTGTTCTTCCCACTCCGGCCAGCCATGCACGATGGCGTGGTAGGTTTTGCGGATGAGATGATCCTGCATCGCCATGCCGAAGAGCCGTGCCGTGGGGGCATTCTTCGCCACCAGCACCGTGCCGCTCGTTTCGCGGTCCAGTCGGTTGGTGATGCTGATCTGCCCGCCATTCGCCAGTTCATAGGCCAGCAGATCTCGCAGACTGTGCCAAAGCGTCGGTGCCCCATGCAGGCTGCCTGGGTGGATCTGCAAAGGCGCGGGTTTGTCCACGACGATGTAGTCGTCCGTCTCGTCGAGGATGGTGAAATTGGTGTTATGCGCGCGCTCCACCGGACAGCACTAGCCCCCGTGGCGGATGATGCCAACAGGTGTCTTGCAACTAAGCCATTTCAGGCTTCCGATGCGTCATGCTTGAGTCACGTCAGGACCCCATCGCACCACGTCATGTCTTTCTTTGGCGAATGGTTAAGTTCATGTCGCTCGCCCTGGTGGTCATCGCGACAGCGCTTGCTCTTGGCATCTTCGGCTACCACTACATCGCCGGCTTCCCTTGGGTGGATTCCATCCTGAATGCCTCCATGATCCTCGGCGGCATGGGGCCGATCGGTGACCTGCCCACGGATGACGCAAAGCTCTTCGCCAGTGCTTATGCGCTCTTCAGCGGGCTTGTTCTTATCTCCGTGATGGGCATCGTGCTCACGCCCGTAGCGCATCGTGCTCTGCACGCCTTCCACCTGGATGAAAAGGATCTCGACAACTCATGAGCACATCTACCTCCCATCGCACCGTCATCATCGGCGCCAGTGACAAACCTGACCGCTACTCCCACATGGCTCAGCTTCTGCTGCGCGAGCACGGCCATGAGGTCGTGCCAGTGCATCCGAAGCTCGCAAGCATCGCGGGTGTTCCCGTCGTGGCAGATCTTTCTCAGATCTCCGGCCCGGTGGACACAGCGACGATGTATGTCGGCGCGACCATCTCCAGCGGCCTTGCTGACAAACTCATCGCGCTGAAACCACGACGCGTGATCTTTAATCCGGGCGCTGAAAATCCTGAACTCGCCGCCAAACTCAAAGCCGTAGGAGTCGTGGCCGAGGAAGCCTGCACGCTGGTCCTGCTGCGCACCGGTCAGTTTTGACTGGATACCCCATCGAAGAACCTGCTCTGTGAATCCGTTGGTGTCTCACAACCGCCATGCGTCCGCTTCTTTTCTGTCTCCTCGCTTCGTCTTTATCCGCCGCCGACTGGCCCACTTATCGCGGCGATGCGTCGCGCAGTGGTTACTCGGCGGAGACGATTCCGAATCAGCTCCGGCAGCGCTGGGAGTTTCGGCTTCCGGCAGCTCCGAGGCCTGCGTGGCCGACTTCGGAACGCATGGAGTATGATCTGGCGTTTCAACCGATCATCGTCGGTGATCTCGTTCTCTTCGGCAGCTCGACGGATGATCAGGTGTATGCGCTGGAGGCCAAAACAGGCTCCGTGCGCTGGCGATTCTTCACCGGCGGGCCGGTGCGCTTTGCGCCGACGGCGTGGAAGGATCGCGTGCTCGTGGCGAGCGATGACGGGCATCTCTACGCGCTGGCTTTGGCGGATGGGAAGATGATTTGGAAACATCGCGGCGGGCCGGGTCCGCAGCAGGTGCTCGGCAACGAACGCATGATCTCGCACTGGCCAGCGCGGGGTGGTCCGGTGGTGTCAGAGGACAAGGTGTATTACTCCGCGGGCATCTGGCCGAGCGATGGCGTGTTTCTCCATGCGCTGGATGCGGCGACGGGTGCTCCGCTTTGGCAAAACAGTGAATCAGGCGGCCTTTTTATGGCACAGCCACACGGCGGCGCGGAAGCGGTGAGCGGCGTGGCACCGCAGGGTTATCTGCTGGCCACCGACACGGCTTTGATTGTGCCCACGGGTCGCGCGGTGCCAGCGGTGTTCGAGCGTGGCGATGGAAAACTGCGCTACTACCATCTGCAAAAGAACCAGCAGCGCGGCGGCACACGCACCGTGCTCACGGAGTCGAGCTTCCTCAATGCGGGCTGCCTTTTCGATGTGAAGACGGGCGACATGACCTCGCAGCTCGGCATGGGCTCGGCGGTGGCGATTCCCGGCGGCGTGGTGCGTGCAGAGGGGCGCTCGCTGGCGACGTATCGCTGGAAGGACGTGGAAAAAATCGACCGCAAAGGTACGGCGTCGATGGTTCGCTCGCTCGTGCAGGACAAGCTCACGCCGCTCGAAAAAGAAGTGCTGGAGTTCATCGTAACCGGTCCCGAGGCCGTGATCGGCTTTGATGGGCAAATCAGCGCCATCGACTACAACGGCCAGCGCACGGAATGGTGGAAGCAAAAGGTCGAAGGCCGCGTGATCGGTCTCGCGGCAGGCAATGGTCGCGTCGTCGCCACCACGGACAAGGGCGTCGTCTATCTCTTCGATGGCGATCCAGCACCGCTTCCCGTGCCAGCGACGATGGCCGAAGAAAAGCCGCTCGATGCCGCTGTGATGGCCGAAGCGAAAGCCATCCTCGGTGCCGCGAAGATTACCGAAGGTTACGCAGCAGTGATCGGAGCTGGTAACGCCGACTTCGCGCTCGCTTTGGCACGTCAGTCCGATCTTCAAATCGTCGCCATCGAGAGTGATGAAGCCGCTGCTCAGGCCGCGAGACTGCGAATCGCCAACGCAGGCTTGTACGGCACGCGAGTGTCTGTGCATGTCGGTTCACTCGATGCCACGAACTATCCGAAACAGTTCGCGAACCTCGTCATTGCGCCAAAGCTGGTCACGCCTGCGATTCAAAAGGAGATGGAGCGCCTTCGTCGGCCCTACAGCGGCCTCATTTGCCATCGCGAGGGTTTGAAACTCGAACGCGCCAGCGCCCCAGCCGGTGCCGGAAGTTGGACACATCAGAATGGCAGCGCCGCGAACACGCTCTGCTCCGATGATGAACTCGTGAAGGGCAAGCTGTCCATGTTTTGGTTCCGCGATGTCGAGTTCGAGGTCGCGAACCGCCACGGGCAAGGCCCAGCGCCGCTCATTTCGCAGGGATACATGGTCACCAGCGGCGTGCATGGCCTCTGCTGCCTTGATGCCTACAATGGGCGCAAGTTGTGGGAGTTCGACGTGAAGAACCTGCTCATCGACTTCGATGGCATCCATCACGATGTCGGCATCGGCGATACCGGCGGGCCGTTCTGCATCGGCGGCGACTCCGTCTATGTCAAAAGCGGTCCGCGCTGCCTGCGCATCGACCTCGCCACAGGCAAGCTGGTGCGCGAATTCGCCACACCCGTCACTGCCGATGCCACGAACCGCAACTGGGGCTACCTCGCCTTTGAAAACGGCCTGCTCTTTGGCTCCGTCGAAAACGCCTCGCACAACGTCAGCCCGCGCTATCAGCTCACGAATCTGCGCACCGAGTCCGTGTTGCTCTTCGCCATTGACCCCGCCGCCGGCGCGATGAAATGGAAACACGAACCCAAGGGCTCCATCCGGCACAACAGCGTCGCCATCGCAGGAGAGCGTGTCTATTTGATCGACCGCCCCATCGTCGAAGCAGATCGTGTGACGAATCCGCGCCGCGATGGCAAATCCGCGCCGAAGCTCGCGCACAGCCAAGTTCCTGCGGGCACCTTGATTGCGCTCGACTCCACCACTGGCAAAGTCCTGTGGGAAAACAAAGACGACATCTGGGGCACGCAGGTCGCCGTCAGTGCCAAGCACGGCGTGCTGCTCATGAATTACAAAGCCGTGCGGCATAACTTTTTCGAACTGCCCTCCGAGGTCGGTGGACGCCTTGCAGGCTTCGACATCGCCACCGGGAAGCGTTTGTGGGATCAGGACGGCAAGTATCAAACCCGCCCGCTCATCAACGACGCCACCATTTACTCTCAAGGCGGCGCGTGGGATCTCAAAACCGGCTCGCCCGTCGAGTTCGAGCTGAAGCGCTCCTATGGCTGCGGTCAGATCGCTGCCAGCAAGAACCTCATGCTCTTCCGCAGCGCCACGCTCGGCTACGTCGATCTCACCCGCGATGCAGGCACCGAAAACTATGGCGGCATCCGCCCCAGTTGCTGGATCAA
>JBILPY010000607.1:0-3228 GCA_044373575.1 Prosthecobacter sp.
TCTCGGCATCGGTTGGTGGAGTGACCTTCACATCCGCATTCCCCAGACGCACTGCGATGCTCCCGTCGGCCTGCGGACGAATCATTTCCGTGCGAACATAGTCCGGTCGCTGGTGGACCAGTGCGGCCAGTGGAGCGAGCGAAAAACAATTCCCCATCTTCCCCTGGTGGATTGTCTCGATGCGCGGTCCGGCGGCGGTGAAGAGTTCGCGCTTTGCACTGACGATGCGTTTCAAACTGCCGCCGAACATCGCGGCAAAGTCCGGCATGTCCTTCGCTGGCGGCTGCGTGCTAGCGATTGATTTCAAGCGCTCCAGCGTGAAGCTCGGCAGCGTCACCTTGCGAATGCGCGAGGCACGTTTCAGCGCGGCCACAGCAGCAGCGTCCTCACCGTAAATGCCCGTGTTCGCCACGAGTTGATTGATCTCGTCCGTCGAGATCTGCCCGTCTTGATCGGCATCCCACGCGGTGAAGTTTTTCTCCAGCACAGCCACAAACTGCTCACGGTCGCCCGAGGCAGACGACTCGGCATCTCGCGCCATCAAAGCACCAGCAGTGAGTATCAAAATGGCGTGCAGTGTCTTCATGGTGCTGGCGAATCTTCTGGGATGATGCGCAGCACATGGCTTGCCTGCGTGAAATACCAAGCCGTCCGCTTGAAGGGACGAAGCTGGACGCCATCTGGTATGGGCACGCCTTTGGCATCCGTGGCACCGCTGCCGGTGCTGTCGAGGATGAGCGGCATGGCGTCGGGCGCTTCGCCGATCTTGCCCACCCACAGCACGACGTGGGAGACGTTGCCCCGGTTGCTCTTCACAAAGAGCAGATCGCCCGTCATCAGTTCGCTCGGGAAGTCCTCGTAACTCTTCGGCAGTTCGATGCGCTTCACCGCCACTTTGCGGCCCGCGCCCGGACCGGCGGCCGCGGTCATTTCCGACTGCTGCTTGATGCCCGTGGATGGCAGGATGCCGAGCGCGAGGTTATAGACGAATCCGGTGAAGTTGCTGCAATCCACGCCTTTCCCTACAGGCGTCTTTTGCTCAGAATCACGAGGCCAGTCGGCGGGCGGCTCCCAGTCCGGCAGATGATGATGCTGGTAGCTGTAGCCGACGTAGCGCAGCGCCGTGGCGATCACACGCTCGCGCGACCACTGCGGACTCTTTTTCGCAAGCCCCGCAGGTGGATCGAAGTGCTTCATCGATGGCCCCCAGTAGCCCCAGCGTGTTTGATTCGCGGGATTTTCCCACTCACGAAAGGGCACGTTCGCATGATCCTTCCAGTCGGAGCGCGGCCCTTTCAGCAGATCGCCGATAAGTTCCTCTCCTGGGAAGCTGAACTTCACCGAGTAAGGCGACTTGTAAGGCTCCGCGGCGGAGAGATGCAGCACGCTCAGCCCCAGCAGGCAGATCAGCGAAAACCTCATGGCACGGAAGCTGTCGCGGGTTGTTCTTCAAGTCTGCCCGCAGCCCAGAGAATGCCGCGCGGGATCAGGTGCTCCAGGCCGGGCGTGTTTTCAGGATGCGGGCTGGAGATGAAGACACGTCCTTTGCCAAACGTGCTGACAGCCTGCGCGGGTGAGTTCACCATGACACCGACGGGCGAGCCGTTCTTCGCCACCTCAGAACGGAAGAGAGACAGCGGACGATACGCGGGCAGGTCGGCGCGGTCGCCAGGTTTGATGATGGGGCCATTGTTGTAGCGCACTTTGAAGATGCCTTCCACGGGTCCGATGATCGGCGCACCGTCCACCGTCACTTCCACATCCATGAAGCCGCTGCCACGCATCCATTTGCTGGAAACGGTGGAGGCATTGAGGATGCCGAGGCCCCAGGAAAAATTCGAGCAAGCCAGATAAGCGCCTGCGCAGATGCCCACATAGCCGCCGCCGTTCTTCACGAACTCGCGCACCTTGGCCCGACCCTCATCTCCCAGCGTCTTGGCCTGCGTGCCACCGCTGCCACCGGAGAAAACCACCACATCATAGCCAGCCAGACCTCCCGCCGCGATCTGCTCAGCCTTCACCAGCGTGATGGTGGAACCCGGCATCGACTTCACACGGTCGCACACGTTATCCACCCCGCCCTTCGGTGCTCCATCACCATCAAAGATGGCGATCTTCAACGATGCCGGATTCGGCGGCGGAGCGATCACCGTCTTGAAGCCATTGATGTCCGGCGGGATCACCGTTGCAGACGACTTCTTCGCAGGCTCTGTCGGCGTGGTGGCTTCCGTTTTGGGTTTGGCCGTCTCCGCATGACTCAGAGAGATGGCGGCAGCCAGTGGCAGGATGAAGCGTGGGCGGAAAAGAAAGGTGAACATGTGGGCGATGATAACGCCTCACCCTTCCGTGATCATTCCCCGCGTCATCTCGCCAAAATAGGTGATGCGACACGCGTGCCGCGCAGGCTACGTTGGCTCGTTCGCATGAAATGTCTGCTCGCCCTTCTCACCGTCACCTCGCTCGCCCAAGGTGCGGACTCGCGTTGGGTGGATCGTCTCGCCTTCTGGTCTTGGAATGAATTGCGAACGCTGGAGTCCGGCATTCGCGAACGCGATCAACAACTCGCCAAGCTGCCGGAACTCATGCTCATCAACAGTTGCATCCGTGTCGGACTCAAGACCGGCTACACCACGGATGAAGACGTGCGCTGGTTCGAACTCGCGCTCAAAGAAGCCGAACTCGCCGACAGCATCGTGCTCGTCCCGCCGCTGGCGAAGGGGGCAAACGCCGTCGTCGCCGGCTACGGCTTCCCCGTGCGCTTCAAGCTGGAGGTCTTCGACGAGCTGGACCGCGCCCACATCATCCTGGATCAAACGATCTCCGATTTTGCCAACCCCGGCTGCTTTCCCATCGTCGCTCGATTTGAACCACGCATGATCAAACGCGCACGCTTCACCGCCACCGATCCATGGTCCGCCGATGGCCCCGAAGTGCTCGCCATGGCCGAGATGCTCGTGCTTTCTGGCGATCGAAATCTCGCGCTGGATGCCAGCGTCACCAGCTCCAGTTCGCGCAACGCCCCGCGCGCCTGGACGCGGCTGAATCTCATCGACATGATCACCCCGCTCGGCCTGCCCGTGGCTCCGCAAAGTGGTGGCACCAATGGCTTTCACAGCGCCACCTCTGCAAAAGGAGACGCTGAAAAAACACTCACTCTGACGCTGCCCGAGATCACCGCGCTGGATGAGATCCGCCTCGTGCCCGTTCGCCGGAAAGACGTGCCGCTGT
>JBILPY010000744.1:0-2579 GCA_044373575.1 Prosthecobacter sp.
CGGGTGATTTGAGCGCGTGAGTGCTGACAAACTTCTGGATGTCGTCCGCCGTTTCGCTGGCGACGGGGCAGATGAGGATCATCCGCACCTGCTTCGAGGCGGCGTCTTTTTCCAGGCGGGCGAGTTCAGGCCCGAGCTTGCCGCTGATGGGGCAGGTGGCACCGAAGAAGGCGAGGATTGCGCCTTTGCCGCTGGCGAGATGGGCGCTGAGTTTTTTGTCGCCAAGAGTGAGATCGGTGACGAGATGGCCGACGCCGTGGTCGCTGCCTTTGAGGATGAGCGGGGCCTCGGTGAGGTCTTCGCTTTTGCTTTCGCTGGTCGGCGCTGCGGGACTTTCGGGAGCACCGGGGATGCGTGGGATGGTCTCTCCGCGTGCTTTCATCTGAGCAACGACGCTGTCGGCTTCTTCAAAGGTGATGCTACCATCGTTGTTGGTATCGAGCCGGTCGAACCACTGCTTCTTCGGCATTTCCTCGGCGGTGAGTTTGCCGTCCTTGTCTTTGTCGAGGAAGTCGAAGAGGCGTCGGTCGCCTGTGCCGGATGAACTTGGCGCTGCTTCGGGGATCTTTTGGCGCAGAGCCTTGGCGGCCTCGATGAGGGTGAGTTTGCCATCTGCGTCGAGATCGAGCTTTGGCAGGATGGGCGCGGCCTGCATCTCATCGCCGGAGATCTCGCCATCCTTGTTGATGTCGTAGGCATCGAAGCGGGCCTTCAGGTCTGTGGTCTTGGCGCGTACGATCAGGGCAAAGGCAGCCACGGCGAGGACGGAGGTGATGAGCAGAAAGCGTTTCATGGGGCAGCAGTGGGTGGGGTGGCGCGCGGGAATGTATGACAGGAATCTCGGTGGTGTGCAGAAACCTCGCGATGCGCGCTTGGTTGCTCGAAGGGAATTTTCGCTCCAATTCAACGGTTGCGCAGGTGCCCGGACGTGGCTTTGAAATACACCATGTCAGCAGCCACCGACCCAACGCTCCAGTTTCCCATCCTCTGCCGTGTCACGCCGTGGTACTTCCGGCGCATGAGCATGATGGCTGCGATGATGGCCGCCTTTGGGCTTTATTTCATCTACGATGGCAAGGTTGGTTACCCAAAGGCCAACCAGGTCGCTGACAAGAAGACCTGGTTCGATGAGGTGGTGCTCAAGACCTTTGATGAAGCCAAGGTGGTCGGGAAGCTCGATCTCTGGATCAACAACGCGAGCCAGCAGGGCTGGCCCACAGGGCGCGATGGCGAGCCGCCACGCTGGGTGTCCTACGCTGCCGAGCACGGCTGGCCGGAGAAACCACACCGCTACACGGAGAAAGAGATTCACGAACAGTTCTGGTGGGGCGGCGGCACGTTGCTGGCAGCGTTATTTGTCGCTGGGCTCATTTTGGTGAACAAAAACAAGGTACTGCTTGGTGAGGCAGACCATTTTATCTCACCGGAGGGGAGGAAAGTGCTCTTCACCGAGGTCTTCCGCGTGGACAAGCGCCCCTGGGATACCAAGGGCCTGGCCTATGTCTGGCACCGCCCCGAGGGCGGGGCCGAGCAGAGGGTGACCATCGACGACCTCAAATACGATGGTGCGGTGCATGTGCTAGACCAACTTCTCGCCAACTTTAAAGGTGAGTTGATCGAGAAAGTAGAGCCCGAGGAAATTGCGCCCGCCGCCCCCCCCGCCGACTTGTCCTGATTCGCTCACAAACAGGCATTTCCAGCGCCGCCAAAAATCCAAGAATTCGCCCTTGCCAAAGGGGAACGAGCCGCTACCTCTCCGCCGCACATCCCCCACCCCACTATGGCAGACAACATCCAAGACAAAGTCCGTGACATCATCGTCGAGCAGCTCGGCGTAAACCCTGAACAGGTGACGCTGGAAGCCAAGTTCATCGAAGATCTCGGAGCTGACTCCCTCGACACTGTTGAGCTGGTCATGGCCTTCGAAGAAGAATTCGGCATCGACGTTCCTGATGAAGAAGCTGAGAAGCTTCTCTCCGTGGGCGACGTCGTTCGTTACGTCGAGGAAAACGCCGAGTAATCGGTCCTCCACGAATCAAACCCATTTCAAAAAAGCAGGCGGGAAACCGCCTGCTTTTTCGTTTTATCCAGCCTTTGCCATTACCCGCCTCATGACCTTTGCCAATCCCTGGTTCGCCGCCGCCGTGCTCGGTCTGCTGGCCGTCTTTCATCTCGAACTCATCGCCCTCCTGCTGAATCTCGCCCGTCTGGGAAGGCCCATCCCTGCCGTGCTTGCGGAGGTCTTCCCCGAAGACACCCGGGAGAAGCTCCAGGAATACATCACTGATGGCGCACGCGTGGACTTCACGCGGGATGCGGCGGCCCTGGTCGTGCTCGTGGCCTTTTGGTGGGGTGGTGGATTCGGTGTTTTGCAGACCAGGGTGGAGCTTCTCGGCTACAGCCCCGTTACCACTGGCGTCATCGTCCTCGCAGTCATAATGCTGGTGCAGACCTGGCTGAGTCTGCCTTTTTCGATTTGGGACACCTTTGGCGTCGAGGCGAAGCATGGCTTCAACCGCACCACGGTCGGCACTTTTATCGGTGATCATTTCAAGAGCCTCGCCCTCATGGCGATCATC
>JBILPY010000172.1:0-7942 GCA_044373575.1 Prosthecobacter sp.
GTCTGCCCGTCGCCTGGGTCATCGTCTGGTTCTTCCATACTCAGCCGCTCGCGCCCCTTTATACTTGGCTTTTTCTGGCCGGATTCAGCGTGCTGATGACCTTCCTCTCGCCGCGTCTGCTGATGCCGATCTTCCTCAAATTCACCCCGCTGGAGGATGGCGCGCTGCGTGAGGCCATCCTCGCCCAGAAACTCGATTTCCCGGTGAAGGAAGTCAGCATCGTCGATGGCTCCCGCCGCTCCTCAAAAGCCAACGCCTTCTTTGCCGGATTCGGCAAAACGCGCCGCATCGCCCTCTTCGACACCCTTTTGCAAAACCACACCCAGGAGGAAGTCCTCGCCATCCTCGCCCACGAGATCGGCCACAACAAATGCCGCCACGTCCCCGTCCACATGGCGCTCGGGTTTATCGAGATGGGCATCATGCTCGGCATCCTCGGTTGGGTGCTGAAGTCGCCCGCCTTCTTCGCCGCCTTTGGCGTCCAGGGCACGCCCGTCGGCATGGGCCTCGTGCTTTTCGGCATCCTCTATCGGCCGCTGGGCATCCTTACCGGCCTGCTCGGGCTCGCCGTCAGCCGCAGGCATGAGTTCCAGGCCGATGCCTACGCCGTCAAAGCCGTCGGCGGTCCGCAGCCCATGATCTCTGGTTTGAAAAAACTCTCCCACGATCACCTCGCGCATCCTCAGCCGCATCCACTCACCGTCCTCCTGCACTACAGCCACCCGCCCATCGGAGAGAGGCTGGCGGCGCTCACTGCTGCACCTGTTTGAGTTGTCCAAGGATCAGGTTCATTTCCATGAATCACTCCTGTTTATAGATCAGTTCGTTGCCGTTGAATGCCAGATAGTCCATGGCTCCATCGAGATCGCTTTCTCCCATGGATGGCAGTGCAAACCGCCTCCCTTTGAAAATCCCACGAGAAGGCGTCGTGCCAGCAGCCAGATTCTCAACCGTTGCTGTTTTATCCGATGGCACCACAAATTCGGCTCCGGCTGCCCGTGCGGCAGCTGCGATCGAGGCGATCTCCTGAGCATTCCGCCGGTCCTTCATTTGGGTGGCGGTCGTGCTGACTGCCCCAAAGGCAATCACGGCGATGTTTGCGATGATACCAATGATCGCGATTACGATCAGCATCTCCATCAAAGAGAAGCCCTGAGGTTGGTGATTTTTTAAAGTTTGCATTAGCTAAGCTTAAAATTTAATAAATATTGTAAATATTACAATTTAATTTTACAGCCTCGCTGATTACTTCTCTGTAAACGTGCAGGTTTTCTAAGAGGTGGATTTGTTCATAAAAGGTTCATTTTCTGCGTGTTAAAACAAAAAAATGACAATCCCTTCATGCATGATCCTCTTCAGAAGATTTTAGGCAATTTTGATGGGTGCCACTGGGGAGAGCTAGGCCTTTGCAGGTTCCTCGTCAGCAAAGTCGGCAAAGCCAGACCTCCGACCCCTGACTCCTTGACCCCTCCGCCTCCCTCGCCATTCTCCGCGCCCGCTTTCCCGCCCTGCGGGATTCGTCATTCGTCATTCTGATTTCGTCATTCCCCATGGTCCCTACCGCCGCCCAGATCCGCCAGAGCTTCCTCGACTTCTTCAAATCGAAGGACCACACCATCGTCCCCAGTGACAACGTCGGCTACACCAGCCGCGACGGCGCGCGCATCTTCACCAATGCCGGCATGAACCAGTTCGTGCCCATCTTCCTCGGCGAGCGCAGTGCCGATGTCGATACCTGGCCCGGCGTGCTGCACAAAGGATTGCCCACTCGCGCGGCGGACACGCAGAAGTGCATCCGCGCCGGCGGCAAGCACAACGACCTCGAAGACGTGGGCCTCGACACCTACCACCACACGCTCTTCGAGATGCTGGGGAACTGGTCCTTCGGCGACTACTTCAAGAAGGAAGCCATCTCCTGGGCTTGGGAACTCATCATCGAGAAGTGGAAGTTCCCGCCGACGCGCGTCTTCGCCACCATTTATCAACCCGGTGCTGGTGATCCTGCGGATCGCGACCAGGAAGCTTTCGATCTTTGGGCCGAGAAGTTCCGCAGCATCGGCCTCGATCCCGACATCCACATCGTCAACGGCAACAAGAAGGACAACTTCTGGATGATGGGCGACACCGGCCCCTGCGGCCCCTGCACCGAGATCCACATTGATCTCACGCCCGGCGCTCCGAACCTCGACGAAGACCGCCAGCGCGCCGGAGCCTTGCTCGTCAACGGCAGCGACGCCAGTTGCATCGAGATCTGGAACAACGTCTTCATTCAATACAACGCCAACCCCGACGGCACCTTCGTTCCTCTCCCCGCGAAGCACGTGGATACCGGCATGGGCTTCGAGCGCGTGTGCTCCATCATTCAGGGCACGAAGAACTTCACCGACTTCGAGAACGCCAAGATCAGCAACTACGATACCGACGTCTTCAAACCCATCTTCGACGAGCTGACGAAGATGTGCGGCAAAACCTACCAGAGCACGCTGCCGAAGGCCAACGCGCAGGGCCACGTCGTGCCCGTCACCGAGCAGGAGAAGATCGACGTCGCCTTCCGCGTCATCGCCGACCACCTACGCACGCTCAGCTTCGCCATCGCCGACGGCATCCAGCCCGGCAACTCCGACCGCAACTACACCCTCCGCCGCATCCTCCGCCGCGCCGTGAAGTATGGCCGCACGCTCGAGTTCAAAGAGCCCTTCTTCTACAAGCTCGTCGATGTCCTCGCCCAGCACATGGGCGATGTGTTCCCTGAGCTACGCACGAAGAAGGAGCAGGTCAAAGCCGTGCTCAAGCTGGAGGAGGAGGCGTTCAATCGGACGCTGGATAAGGGAATCGCGCTCTTTGAAGATCAGGCCTCCGCCGGAAAAAACATCGACGGTGCTTTCGCCTTCAAGCTCTACGATGAGCAAGGCTTCCCACTCGACCTCACCGAACTCATGGCCCGCGAACGCGGCCTGACCGTGGACACCGCTGGCTTCGAGAAACTGATGGAGGAGCAGAAGCAGCGCGCTCGCGAGGCTGGCAAGAAGAACAAGCAAGTCGTCTCCGTCAGCGAGATCGAAACCAAGGCGCCGACCAAGTTCATCGGTTACGACACGCTCGAAGCCGACGTGCGTGTGTTGGAAGTTGTCTCGATGAAGGACAAGAACGCCGTCGTGCTCGATGTCTCCACCTGCTACGCCGAAATGGGTGGCCAAGTCGGCGATGCGGGTCAGTTGATCCTCGGCGCGAACACCTTCCCGATCAGCGCCACCACCAAGGTCGGCAACACCTGGCTGCATTTCCTCGAAGGCGATGAAACGCCCGCCGTCGATGCCACCGTGAAACTCGTCGTCGATAAACCGCGTCGTCACGCCATCGAGCGTCACCACACCGTCACGCACATTTTGCACTGGGCCTTGCATGAAGTCGTCAGCAAGGACGCCACGCAGAAAGGCTCCAGCGTCACGCCGGACAAGCTCACCTTTGACTTCAACAGCGCCGCGCTCACCCCGCAGCAGCTCAGCGACATCGAGCGACTCGTGAACGAACGCATCGTCGCCAACGATCCCGTTTCCTGGAGCGAAGTGCCCTACGTCGAAGCCAAGGCCAACAACGGCATCATGGCCCTCTTCGGCGAGAAGTATGGCGACCTCGTCCGCGTCGTGCAGATCGGCGGTCAGCCGCACAAGCTCGACGGCTGGAGCATGGAACTCTGCGGCGGCACCCACACACGCGGCACTGGTGAGATCGGCCTCTTCCGCCTCGTCGGCGAAAGCGCCGTCGCCGCCGGCGTCCGCCGTATCGAAGCCATCGCCGGCCTCGAAGCCTACAACGCCGCGCGTGCGGATGCTGATTTGCTGAAGCTCCTCGCTGGCAAAGTCAGCGCCCAGGGCGCGCACGACCTCGAAAAGAAACTCGATCAGCTTCTCACGCAGCAGAAGGAACTCGAAAAAGCCCTCAAGTCCGCCCAGCAGCGCGAAGCCTCCGGCAAAGCCAAGGACCTCCTCGCCACAGCCGAAGGCAATGTCATCATTGCCAACCTCGGCGATGTGGATGCCGATTACGCCATGGCGCTCAACGATGCCCTCAAAGGCCAGTTCAGCGGCATCATCATCCTCGCCGCCACCGGCGGCGGCAACGTCACCCTCATGGCCAACGTCGGCAAAGAGCACCAAGCCAAGGTTCAGGCTGGCAAAATCATCCAAACCATCGCCCCCATCGTTGGCGGCAAAGGCGGCGGCAAACCCGACTTCGCCCGCGGCGGCGGCAAAGATGTCTCGAAGGTGGATGCCGCCCTCGCCGAAGCGCGGAAGCTGCTTGCCTGACGGAGCGCGGGCTTTTCAGCCCGCAGCACTCCGCCAACTCCCCCGATCCGTCTCTACCCTCCGACCTCTCCGGGCCGAAGACCTGCCCCGATCAAAGCCAGTCCAGCAGCGTCTTCACCCACAGAGTGTCATCGAAATGCTGCGTAATAAATTCCGCGCTCCATGCCGCTCTCGACGGAGCGCGGAATTCATTCCGTGTGCCGATTTGGTGATTGCCCCAGCGGGAGGCTTTCTCATAGCATCGGCTCCTCATGAAAACTTCCTTCCTTCTTCAGGCTGTGATCGGTGCGGCTTTGGCCCTGCCGCTCGCGATTCAGGCTCAGGGTCAGCGGCCCATCATCGTGCCGGACGGCCGCTATCCCACGCGTCCAGGCCAGGGCGTGCAGCATCAGTCCTACCTCATTCAGGAGGTGGAGTCTCTGCAAAGCACCACCCGCACGCTGCATCAGTCCTTTGTCTCCTACTGCAAGCGCTACAACGTCGCCGCCGCCAGTCCCGATGGGCAGCTCATGCGCGCCCTGGTGGATCTCCAGTTGGACGTGAGCCGCCTGGCGAGTCAAATCCGGGCGCACAGCAACAACGCCAACATCCCGCTGGGTGAAGCCTACCGTTCCTTCCACATGGCGGAGTATTCCTCCCGCGATTCGCAGTTGATGGCGGTGCAGGCGGGCTTTGTCCGCAGCATGTACCCCTATTTCCGAGACATTGATCAGCATCTGAGTGAACTCGGCAGGCTCGGCTATCGCAACCCCATGCTGAGGCCCATCGAGATGGATGGTCGCTCGTATAACGGTCGTGGTTCAGGGGTGCAGGAGCGCCCTTTTGACCTGCCCCCACTGGTCCTGCCCCAGCCGATGCCATCCGGCCCGGTCCCACCGCGCCCAGATCGTGATCGGGAACGTGACCGGGATGACAAAATCGACCTCGGCGATGTGCTGAAGCAGCTCTTCCGAGGCAGGCTCAACTAAAGCTGCCTGACTGCGGGCAAGGTTTGCAGTGGCAAACTTGCTCCACCCGGCTAAGGACTCGGCCCCTCATTCCGAGTCCCACGCCATGAATCCCACGCCCGACGCCCCCGAACCGACCGAGTCAGAACTTCTACAAGTCCGCCGCCACAAGCTGGAGGAGCTTCAGAAGCGCGGTATCGCGGCCTTTGGTGGCAAGTTTGAGGTGACGAATGATCCAGGCGCGCTGAAGGCGAACTTCGTCGAAGGGCTCGATGTCCAGGTCGCTGGCCGCATCCTCTCCCGTCGTGTGATGGGCAAGGCGACCTTCTTTGACCTTGGGGACATCTCCGGCCGCATCCAATGCTACCTTAGCAAGAGCGATGTGGGCGACGAGGCCTACGCGCTCTTCAACGACCTCCTCGACATCGGCGACTTCGCTGGCGTGGTGGGCTTCACTTTCATCACGAAACGCGGCGAGCGCTCCATCCATGTGAAGACGCTGACGCCGCTCTCCAAAGCCCTGCGCCCGCTGCCGGACAAGTGGCACGGCATCGCGGATAAGGAGATCAAATACCGCCAGCGCTACCTCGACCTCATCTCGAATGATCGCAGCCGCGAGATTTTCGTAACCCGCAGCAAGATGGTCGCCGAGATCCGCGCGTATCTGCATGGCCGGGACTTCCTTGAAGTCGAGACACCGATGATGCAGGACGTTCCCGGCGGAGCTGCCGCGCGTCCATTTGAGACTCACTTCAATGCGCTCGATCAGAAGATGTACCTCCGCATCGCCCCTGAGCTGTATTTGAAAAGACTGCTCGTGGGCGGTTTCAACCGCGTCTTCGAACTCAACCGCAACTTCCGCAATGAAGGCGTGAGCCGCCGCCACAATCCCGAGTTCACCATGCTCGAAGCTTACTGGGCTTACGCCGACTTTGAGCAGATGGCCGACCTCGTGGAAGGCATGATCTGCCACCTCGCTGAAAAGTTCTGCGGTGGGCTCGTCATTGAGCACAAAGACGAAGAAGGTGCCGTGACAAAGGCCATCGACCTCACCCGCCCGTGGAAGCGTGGTCGCTACCATGATCTGGTCAAAGCCGCTGCCGGTGAAGACTGGTTCAAATTGACCAAAGAAGCCAAAGTCGAGCGAGCTCACAGCCTGGGAGTCCAGGAAATCCGCGTGAGCGACGAACATTACGAGCTCGATCAGAAGGCCTTCGAGAAGCTCGTCGAAGAGAAAAGCTTCAACCCGCTCTTCGTCACGCATTCGCCGAAGGAACTCGTGCCTCTGGCCAAACAAAACGCCGAAGACAGCGCGCTGGTGGATGTCTATGAACTCATCATCAACGGCCAGGAAATCAGCCCCGGTTACTCCGAGCTGAACGATCCCATCGTCCAGCGCGAGCGCCTGGAGCACCAAGCCGGCGAAGAGACGCAGAAGATCGACGAAGAGTTCATCACCGCCCTCGAGCACGGCATGCCACCCGCCGGCGGCATCGGCATCGGTATCGACCGCCTCATCATGATGCTCACTGGTGCCGAAAGCATCCGTGACGTCGTGCTCTTCCCGCAGTTGAAGCGCAAAGAAGCTTAATCGACCAACCCATCATGACCCCCATTCTCCAAACCGATTCAGGCCCTCTCATGCACAAAGCCGTGGAGGAGGCCACGCGGCTGTTGAAGGCGGGTGAAGTTGTGGCTCTGCCAACGGAGACTGTTTACGGTCTTGCCGCAGATGCTTTGAACCCAGCGGCAGTGGCGAAGATCTTCGAAGCCAAAGAGCGGCCCAGCTTTGACCCGCTCATCGTGCATCTGCCGAACAAGAAGATGCTGGATGAAGTCGCGGAGGTGCCGGAAGACATCCGGGCCATCGTGCAGAAGATCACCGAGAAGATGTGGCCGGGGCCGCTCACGCTCGTTTTGCCGAAGAAGGCCTGCGTGCCTGACGTCGTCACTGCTGGCCTGCCCACCGTGGCGGTGCGCATGAGCAAGAACGCCGTCTTCCGTCGTGTTGCGGATGCGCTTGGCAAACCCATCGCTGCACCGAGTGCGAATCGCTTTGGCTCTATCAGCCCTACTTCGGCGAATGCGGTCGTAGACGAACTCGACGGGCGCATTCCGCTCATCGTCGATGGCGGAGCCTGTCTCTGCGGCATCGAGAGCACCATCATTAAGGTAGAGGCTGGATCGCCAAAGCCCATCATCACCATCCTGCGCCCTGGTCCGATCACGCCGGATGATTTGAAGCCATTTGGCAAGGTGAAGCACCTCGTCCGCAGTGTCATCGACGAGGCCACCGATGCCCCTGGCCAGCTCGCCAGCCACTACGCTCCGCGTACGCCGTTACGCCTGTTGACCAAGCCCGAGGATTTCACGCCCGAGCCCGGCAAGCGCTATGCCTTGATGAGCTATCGCGGCGATGCCAGCGATGGCTACACCGGCCTCACCGAGTGGGTTCATGTGCAGATCCTCAGCCCCGGCAAAGGCAAGCTGCCCGAAGCAGCGGTGCGCTTCTTCTATGTGCTGCGTGAGCTGGATGGCCTCGGCGTCGATGAAATCATCGCCGAGCCGATGTTCGAGCACGGCATGGGCATCGCCATGATGGACAAGCTGCGTCGCGCAGCGGTGAAACACTAACTCTCCCATGAGCGAGCCGAAGAAAGACACCAGTTCGCAGGCCAAAAGCACAGG
>JBILPY010000608.1:0-3226 GCA_044373575.1 Prosthecobacter sp.
GCTGAAAACTACACCTATGCGGAGAACCCCGCGCGCTGGGACACGAAGCTGCGGGATCGGATCATCATCCTCGAAGACAAGGATGGCGACGGGAAGCACGACGGGCGCAAGGTCTTCTGGGATCAGGGCAGCTACCTCACCAGCGTCGAGATCGGTTACGGCGGCGCGTGGATTTTGCACAACGGCACCCTCAGCTTCATCGCCGATAAAAACGGCGACGACGTGCCCGATGGCGAGCCCGAGGTGTTGCTCGATGGCTTTAACACCAAGACCATCGGCCACAACATCGTCAACGGCCTCCGCTGGGGCCCCGATGGCTGGCTTTATGGCCGCCACGGCATCACGGATACCTCCAGTGTCGGTGCTCCCGGCACACCTGCGGACAAACGGGTGAAGTTTAACTGCGCCATCTGGCGCTTCCACCCCACGCGCAAGGTGCTGGAAGCCGTCGCCCATGGCGGCACGAACTCCTGGGGTCATGATTGGAATGCCGAGGGCGAGCTGTTCATGATCAACACCGTCATCGGCCACCTCTGGCACGTCATCCCCGGCGCGTATTACCGCCGCATGTTCGGCACCCATCTGAACCCCTATGTGTATGAGGTCATCGAGCAGACCGCCGACCACTTCCATTGGGACACCGGCTCCGAGAAATGGAGCGACATCCGCACCGGCATCAGCAACAAAACCCTCGAACTCGGCGGCGGTCATGCTCACGTCGGCATGTTGATCTATCAGGGCGGCACCTGGCCGAAGGAATACCACGGAGCCATGCTCACCTGCAACCTGCACGGAAACCGCATCAACATGGACAAACTCGTCCGCGAAGGCTGCGGCTACACCGGCAAGCACGCGCCCGACTTCATGAAGGCCAAAGACAAATGGTTCCGCGGCATCGACCTCCTCACCGGCCCCGACGGCAACGTCTTCGTCGCCGACTGGTCCGACACCGGCGAATGCCACGACAACGATGGCGTGCATCGGACCAGCGGGCGCATTTACAAGATCGTGTATGGGGAGCCGAAGAAGGCTGAGCCGATCAATGTGGCGGCGATGAAGGATGAGGAGCTGGTGAAGCTGCTCGGGAGTGAGAACAACTGGTGGAGTAGAACTGCGGCACGTCAGATCTCAGAGCGTCCAATGCAAGCTGATCTCAATGCGATAGCAGACCTGCAAACTTCATTCATGAGCCTTATTGAGCAGTCTGAAGCAAAGGCATCAATGATCGTCGGCGCACTTCATGGGCGCAGTGCTCTTGCCAGCAGACCTCTTGAATTTCCCCTCCAATTGCCAAGCGGCAAGATAACGGAACCAGCCTCACTACACTTGTTACTAGATGGCAACTATGAGGCAGACATTCAGAGGCTTCGGCAGGAAAAGGGCGATGCTTTTGTCGGAAAGGTGATGGATGACCTGCTAGGCCCCAATGTAACCAAGGCCTCTGCTGTGCAGGATTTGATCCAGAAACTTGTAACGACTAACCCCTCCGGTCTCGTCCGCCTCCACCTCGCCTCCGCTTTGCAGCGGCTGCCGCTCGAAGCCCGCTGGCCCATCGCCACGGCGTTGGTGCAGCATGAGGAAGACGCGAATGACCGGCAGCAGCCGCTCATGATCTGGTATGGCATCGAGCCCGCCGTCGCGGCGGACCCGATGAAGGGCGTGGAGTTCATCGCCAGCGCGAAGATCCCCACCGTGCGCCGACTCGTCGCCCGTCGCATCGCCGAGGATATCGAGAAGCAGCCCGCCGCCGTCGATGCGCTCGTGGCTTTGATGACCAAGGAAGCCGCTGTCCGCGAAGACATCCTCGCCGGCATGGCCGCCGGTTTGGACGGCTTCAGCACCGCGAAGAAGCCGAAGGGCTGGGATGAGTTTCTGAGTACTGTAGTTTCGCCTTCAGGCGGTTCTTCGAAGGTCACGAACACACAGAACCCAGAATCGGCTAAAGCCGGGACTACAATACAAACCCTCTCCCTCGTCTTCGGCAGCGGACGCGCCACGGACGAACTCATCGCCATCGTCAAAAACGCAGACGGCGATGCCAACGCGAGGCGCAACGCCTTCACCGGACTTACCCGCAGCGCGAAGCCCGAGCTGCTGCCCATCGTGCGCAGTTTGATCAATGACAAAGTCCTCGGCACCGCCGCACGCAGTGCGCTGGCCGCTTACGATGACCCGAACATCCCGAAAGCCCTGCTCAACCCCTGGCCGCAGCGCAGTGAGGAGCAACAGGCGGCCACCGTCGCCACGCTCGTCACGCGCCCCACTTATGCCCATGCCTTGCTCGATGCCGTGAAGTCCGGCCAGGTGCCCGTCGCCATCATCACCCCGTATCAGGCCCGCGCCATCCGCAGCCTGAACGACGCCGACCTCACCACCAAGCTCACCGCCGTCTGGGGCGAGCTGCGCGACACGCCCGAAGCCAAAAAAGCCGAACTCGCCGACTGGACGAAGAAGCTCACCCCCGAGCGCCTGGCCAAAGGCGAAGCTGCCAAGGGCAAAGCCATCTTCACCGCCGTCTGCGCCGCCTGCCACAAACTCTACGGCGAAGGCGGCATGATCGGCCCCGACCTCACGGGCGGAGATCGCCACAAGCTCACCTACCTGCTCGAAAACATCATCGACCCCAGCGCCATCGTCCCCGCCGACTACCGCATGAGCGTCTTCAAGCTCAAAGACGGCCGCACCCTCACCGGCGTCATCCCCGCGCAGACCGAGAAAGCCATCACCATCCAGACCCCGGCAGAAAAGCTCACCATCGAGAAATCCCAAATCACCGAGCAGCAGCAGCTCCCCATGTCCCTCATGCCCGAAGGCCAGCTCACCGCCCTCGGCGAAGAGAACGTGGTGCATCTGATGGCCTACCTCCAGAGTCTCGGGCCAGTGCGCTGACATGGAGCTGGCGACGAGTCGTCGCCCTTCCGGTAAAAGCCGACGACTCGTCGGCTCTCCATGCGCTCGGGGAGGGGACTGGGATGCACCTGGTTCTTTGGAGGTGGCAGGCTCAGGAGACTCCGTTCCGTTTCGCTTGCGGGATGGTGCTCCAAACCCTTCACCAGACGGACAAAACCCTTCCGGCTTTGGAGCAAACCCTTCACCGGCTGGACGAAACCCTTCCGGGTTTCTCGCCAACCCTTCATCGGATGAACAAAACCCTTCCGGGTTTCTCGCCAACCCTTCATCGGATGAACAAAACCCTTCCGGGTTTCTCGCCAACCCTTCACCGGAT
>JBILPY010000610.1:0-3224 GCA_044373575.1 Prosthecobacter sp.
GACCACCTCGGCGATGAATAGCTGGGGCACACGAACTGTGACGATCCGCATTTTGAAATGGGGCTCCTACACGAAGAGCCTCGCCATACTTAAGCCACGCGCATTCAAAGCATCCCATGTTCGGGAGATGGTGTCCCGTCTCGTGAAGCGCGTGACCACTTGATCCATCAGGCCGCCGCTGCGCGTGCCTGGGTGATCATCTCCATGAAGAGCTTTCTTTGTTCGGCCAGGGCCGCGATGCGATCCTCTGGTTTGGTGCGTGCCTCCAGCAGCACCCAGCCTGCGTAGTCGGCATCGACGAGCAGGCGCGCGATTTCAGGGTAGGGGTAGCCGGGTTCGTTCACTTCGCGGATGTGAGTGGTCGCCCCGAGGAAATCCTTCACCTTGGCAAAGTTCGCCGCGATACCATCGCCCTTGAGGTCTTCAGGATTGGAGTTCCAGCAGACGCGGACATTGTCGCGTGCTGCAGCTTCCATCACCGTCTTGATATGGCCGAGGTCGCTCACTCCGCCGTGGACTTCGAGGCGGATTTCCTGACCAAAGCCAAGCGCGTAGTCGCCGATTTCAGCGAGAGACTTGCCGATCTGCTCCAGCGTCTTCTCCACGGGCACTTGCTTCGGCAGGTTGTTCGGCTTCACTTTCACGCCACTGCCGCCGATGTCGTGGCTGAGCTTGATGTATTCTTTGGCGAGTTCGATCTGCTTCTTCACTTCAGCAGCGTCCGCGCTGTGAAACTCGCAGTTAGTACCCATGCCGAGCACATCCACGGGTGAATCTTCAAAACGCTTCTGCACCTCCTTGCGCTGGGCGGCATTCAGATTCGGCTCCACCTTGTGCGCGTGTTCGATGCGCAGTTCTACGCCTAGCACCTCGGCGGTTTCACAGTTCTTGATGAGCGTCGGCACATCCCAGTCGGCGCCCCACATGTAGGTCACGAGACCGAAGTGGATGTTTTCGCCCTTGTAACTGAGCTTCGTGTTTTGGCCAAAGAGTGGCGCAGCAAAGGCGGTGCCCAGGGCGGTGGTGAGGAAATGGCGGCGGGAATTCATGGCGGTGAGGAAAACGAAGTCAGTGGAAGAAACATGCATCATCGAAAAGACTCACGCATTCATCAGAGCCTCGATCTCGTCGGCTTCGATGGGGATGGAGGCCATGAGGTCGGTGTTCCGGTCTGGACCGATGAGGACGTTGTTTTCCAGGCGCACACCGAGCTTTTCTTCACGTATGTAGATGCCGGGCTCGATGGTGAAGACCATGCCGGGTTCGATGGGCTTCCAGGTGTGGCCCACATCATGAACGTCGATGCCGAGATGATGGCTGGTGCCATGGGGGAAGTACTTCTTGTACAGCGGCTTCTCGGGGTCCTGCTTCTCCACGTCTTCGCGTTTCAGCAGGCCTAGGTCGATGAGTTCAGAGGTCATGATCTTCGCCACCTCTTCCTGATATTCACGGATGATCACACCCGGACGCAGGATCTGGCGGCACTCGCGGAAGATGCGCAGCACGGCGTCATAGACCTGGCGCTGGCGCGGGGTGAAGCGGCCATTCACGGGGATCGTGCGGGTGAGGTCGGCGTTGTAGTTGCCGTAGTTCGCCGCCACATCGAGCAGCAGCATATCGCCGTCCTGACACTGGCAGTGATTTGTGATGTAGTGCAGAACGCAGGCGTTGGCACCAGTGGCGATGATCGGTGTGTAGGCAAAGCCGCGTGCGCGCTGGCGGATGAACTCATGAGCAAGCTCGGCCTCGATCTCAAACTCATGCACGCCGGGCTTCACAAACTTCAGCAGGCGGTGGAAGCCCGCCTCGGTGATGCGGATGGCCTCGCTCAGCGCGCTGAGTTCCTGCGGCTGCTTGATGCAGCGGAGGCCGTGCATCAGCGGCGCGAGACGCTGGTAGTCATGCAGGGGATATTCGCGCAGGCAGCGGTGAGTGAAGCGCGTCTCGCGTGTCTCCGTGGGGATGGTGGCACGGGGATGCTCGTTGGAGTTCAGGAAGACATGATCACACTGGCACATAAGCAGGCGGAACTGCGTCTCGAAGTCCGTGAGCCAGTGAACACGCTCGATGCCCGAGCGCTCTTTGGCCTGCTCCTTCGTCAGCTTTTCGCCTTCCCAGACGGCGATGAGTTCGCTCGTCTCACGCACGAAGAGCATCTCACGCTGCTTCGGGTCCTGCGCATCGGGGAAGAGCATGAGGATTGTCTCCTCCTGGTCGATGCCGCTCAGGTAAAAGAGGTCACTGTTTTGCACGAAGCCCATCGAGCCATCGGCATTCGTGGGCAGCACGTCATTGGCGTGGAGGATGACCACGGAACGCGGCGGAAGCTGGCGGCAGAGACGCTCGCGGTTGGAGATATAAAGGTCGGCAGGCAGGGGTTGGTAACGCATCGCGCTGCATTTGAGCGTGAACCCGTCCTGCCGACAATCTTGTTTTTCAAATCACACGAAGTCTGTGATTGACCCGAAGTTCGCGTCGAAGAGGCGGCGGTAGGTGCGGAAGGCAAAGGCGTCTGTCATGCTCGCCACCCAATCGCACACGAGGCGGGCACGCGTTGCGGCGTCAGGAGCTTTGGCGATCTCGGCTTCCACGGTGGCGGGCAGGAGATGGAGCTTCGAGCCATCCTGCTCGATGTAGCGATCCCGCAGCACGCTGAACATCTTTGTTAAAATGACATCCGCCTTGTAGTCGAGCTGCTGGAGCTGCGGGCTACGAAAGACGATGTCGAGGGAGATCCTTTTGTTTAGCTTTGACTGCGCCTTCATCTCCGGGGCGATCTCTAGGCGGTACTGATGCCTCTTCGACATAGCACTGAGGAAGTTGCTCTCGGACACCAGCTTCGTCGCGCGGATGTAGTCGCCGATGTTCCGGTTCAGGCGTGCCTCCACGCGCTTCTCACGGATGGCTTTGCAAAGGAAGGTCACATGCTCCGTCTGAGCTGCGTCCAGCGTCCGGGCCTCCGCCCAATGCTCCAGCGAGGTGACGGTGATGAACCCCGCGTGGATGCCATCAGCGATGTCATTGAGCGAGTAGGCTGTGTCATCCGCCCAGTCCATGACCTGGCATTCGATGCTCTTGAAGCCATTGCGCATATCACCTGGCGTCAGCTCCACGGGAAAAGCCTGACCACCGAGGGTGAAGTCCAGCCAGACCTCCTGATCATCGTAGAGGTAATGGTTCGGCGCGTCGTTGGCCTCGACGTGCAGTGTCTTGTACTTCAGGAT
>JBILPY010000609.1:0-3224 GCA_044373575.1 Prosthecobacter sp.
GGCTTCTGGACGGCCATCTTTGGCATGTGGCTGATGAACCGGCCCAAGCCGGACCCGCTGAATCTCTGGCGCACTTTAAAGCCGGAGGATCACGAGGCCGACATCACCGCCAGCACGGCCATCATCATGCCGGTCTTCAATGAAGACGTGACCCGCGTCTTCGAAGGTCTGCGCGCCATCTACCTCTCCCTGGAGCAGACGGGCCACTCGAAGAACTTCGACATCTTCATCCTCAGCGACTCGAATCAAACGAGCCAATGGATCGAGGAGGAGACAGCGTGGCTGGAGCTCTGCCGCCAGCTCAACGCCTTTGGCCGTATCTTTTACCGCAAGCGCCGCAAACCAATCAACCGCAAGAGCGGCAATGTCTCCGACTTCTGCCGCCGCTGGGGCAAGCGCTACCGTTACATGATCGTGCTGGATGCAGACAGCCTCATGTCTGGCGGTCTGCTCACCAGCATGACGCGCATCATGGAGAAAAATCCCGGCATCGGCATCCTCCAGACCTTCCCGAAACAGATCGGTGCTGAGACGCTGCTGGGCCGTGTGATGCAGTTTGCCCAGACGCTGTACGGCGCGCCTTTCATGGACGGCCTGGACTACTGGCAGTGCGGCGAGGCGAACTTCTGGGGCCATAACGCCATCATCCGGCTGGAGCCCTTCATCAAATACTGCGCCCTACCTCCCCTGCCCGGCAAGGAGCCCTTCGGCGGCCACATCCTCAGCCACGACTTCGTGGAAGCGGCGCTCATGCGCAAAGCAGGTTATGCCGTGCGACTCCTGCCGACGAATCGCGGCAGCTATGAGGAAGGCCCGCCCACGCTGGTCGATATGCTGAAGCGCGACCGCCGCTGGTGTCAGGGGAACATGCAGCACTTCTGGCTGCTCTTTGCCAAAGGCTGGCACCCGATGAGCCGCATCAATTTCCTTCACGGCATCCTCAGTTATGTCAGCAGCCTGCTCTGGCTGCTCTTCCTGGTCTTCTCCACCTTCCTGGCCGCCACGCCGGTGGCGCATACGGAGCCGCAGGCTGTGCTGGCCATGCAGATTCTGCTCGGGATCACGGTCATGCTCATCTTCATGCCGAAGGTGGCCATCCTGCTCGATGAGATGATCACGGGCCGTCTGCACAAGCCCTTCAAAGGCCGACTGTGTACCTTTATGAGCTGCATGGCGGACACGGTCGTCTTCACCATGATGGCCCCCGTGCTTATGATCTTCCATTCCCAGTTCGTGGTGTACACGGTCCTCGGGAAAGGCGTCCGCTGGGTGACTCAACGCCGCAAGCTCGACGGGCGTGTCGATTGGGCGGAGGTCTTCTTCAATCTCTGGCCGGTCACTGTGGTCGGCATCGTCTGGACGGTCATCTCCTGGCTCGTTTCCCACAGCTTCCTGCTCTGGATCAGCCCCATCCTCGCCGCTCTTCTGCTGGCCATCCCGCTGGGCATCGTCGTTTCAGGCAAACGCTCCGGTTATCGCTTCGGGCTCTTTTTGACCCCCGAGGAAACCGAGCCGCCCACCGTGCTGGCGACGATGAACAACAACCTCGCCGAGATCAAAGGCCGCATCCATCTGCCGCCTGAACTCGAGAGGCATCATGGTCTGCTCCAGGTCTGTCTCGACCCGTATGTGAACGGTCTCCACGTCTCTCTCCTGCGCCGTCGCAAGAGCATCGACGTGTCCCGTTCTTACCTCGATCAGATCGCCGATCGCCTCATCAAACAAGGCCCGCAGTCCCTCAGTCCGCAGGAGATGAAGGCCATGATCCACGACACCGAGACCATGACCGATGTGCATTACCGCCTCTGGTCCGCGCGTGACTCCGATCTCGCCGCCTTCTGGGCCACGGCCATCCGCCAGTACAACCTCGCCGCCAGCAATCCCTTCACGCACACGCTGGCGCAGGAAGCTGGGCAAGGGGAGGTTTAGGCGGGTTTCTCAGTTCTCAGTTCTCAGTTCCCAAGCTGCCCCTTCCTCACTCCCGTGGGTCCCAAATCCAGCTGCGCGCGGTGTATTTGCTTGCCGTAGCCTCCCGGAATCGGTGAAAGTGCGGCGTGTCTTCACGTCCCGCTTCCCCCCACGACCTCGTCCTGACCACTGCTGAGGCTGCCGCTTCTGCGGAGAGCCTGCGCCTTCTCAATGAGGCGCTGTCCCAGATCATTCTCGGCAAAGAGCGGGTCGTCCGCCTCGCCGTCACCTGCCTGCTGGCTCGCGGGCATCTGCTGTTTGAAGATCAGCCCGGTGTCGGCAAGACGCTGCTCTCCCAGGCGCTGGCCCAATCCCTCGGGCTGCAGTTCCGCCGCGTGCAGTTCACCAGCGATCTCCTGCCCGCCGACATCCTCGGCGCCTCCATCTATGATCGCGAGGCAGGCAGCTTCACTTTTCATCAGGGGCCGGTTTTCACCCAGGTGCTGCTGGCGGATGAGATCAACCGTGCCACGCCGAAGACGCAGTCCGCGCTGCTGGAGGCCATGGAGGAGGGCAAAGTCACCTGCGATGGCACCCCGCACACGTTGCCCGTGCCTTTCTTTGTGATCGCCACGCAGAACCCCTCCACCCAGATCGGCACCTTCATGCTGCCCGAGTCCCAGCTCGACCGCTTCCTCATGCGTCTGGCTCTCGGCGCACCGGAGCGCGGTGCTGAACGAGTGATGCTGCAAGGTCAGGACCGCCGCGAAATGCTGCGCGCCATGCCCCCTGTGATGACCTGGAGCGAACTCGCCCACATGCAGCTGCTCGCAAGGCTCGTACATGTCTCCGAGCCGCTGCTCGATTACCTCCAGGATCTGCTCGCCGCCAGCCGCTCCGGCGGGCACGGCATGTCACCACGTGCCGGGCTGGCCCTGCTAGCCGCCGCGCGTGCCTGGGCGCTGATGGAAGGCCGCGTCATGGTCATGCCCGAAGACGTGCAGGCCGTGGCCAGCAGCGTGATGTCTCATCGCCTCGCGGGTGGGCTCGATGAAGTGGAGCGCCTGCTCGACGAAGTGGCCGTGCCGTAAACCAATTCACCGAACATGAAATCTGGCAGGACGAGCTCGATCCGCGTGCGGTGGAATCTGCACACCGTCTCGCTGATTGGGATCGTGCTCTCCATGGGCTATGCCGGAGCCGTGCAGAACAACGGCGCGGCCTACCTGCTCTGCTTCGTCACTGCCGTGCTCGCCGCGATGTCCTGGCTGCGCGCGCGGGAAAATCTACGCGGCGTGCAGATCAGCATGGGCCGC
>JBILPY010000611.1:0-3223 GCA_044373575.1 Prosthecobacter sp.
GAGACCGAAAAGGAGGAGCCCGCCGATGCTTGAAATCAAAGATCTCGAAGTCAGCTACGGCTCCATCAAGGCCCTGCACGGTGTTTCACTCAAGGTGCCCGAGAAGAGCATCGTCACGCTTATCGGCGCGAATGGTGCCGGCAAATCCACCACCCTGCGCGCCATCAGCGGCCTCATCAAAGCGCGCTCGGGCAGCGTGACCTACAATGGCGAGGACATCACAAATCAGCCCGCGCACAAGATTGTCGCCAAGCACCTCTGCCATGTGCCCGAGGGCCGCATGGTCTTCGCCAATCTCACCGTCGCCGAGAACCTGCGCATGGGTGCCTATTTGCGGAACGACAAGGCCGGCATCGCCGCCGACATGGACTACGCCTTCACTATCTTCCCGCGACTGAAGGAGCGCATCCACCAGGCCGCAGGCACCATGTCCGGCGGCGAGCAGCAGATGCTCGCCATTGCCCGCGCCCTCATGAGCCAGCCAAATTGCCTAATGCTCGATGAGCCATCCCTCGGCATCGCGCCGATCCTCGTGCGCGCCATCTTCGATCAAATCGTCGCCATCAACAAAGAGCGGGGCCTGACCATCCTGCTCGTGGAGCAAAACGCCAACCTCGCGCTCGGCATTTCGCATCACGGGTATGTCCTGGAGTCTGGTAAAGTCATTCTCGAAGACAGTGCCGCCGCTTTGCTGAAGAACCCGCAGGTGCGCGCGGCTTATCTTGGCGATTGAGTCATGAAATGGCTTCTTGCTTCGACTCGGGCACGTTTCTATTCTGTGGCATCGCTCTATGAAAATCACCTGCCTTTCGGTTGCTTGCATCCTTGTCGGCCTTGCCAATGTGCAGGCGAATCCTGAAATCCCCCGCGCGGTGGCGCAGAGTTTCGGCGAAAGCATCGGCAGAAGCCTTCTGCTGGTGAAGGGCACGGGCACGACCTCAGAGCCTGTCGAGTGGACAGCGTATGCGCGGGATGCGTTCCGTCCCGAGGAGGTGCTGCGCATCGCTGTGCGCATGGACGCCTCTGTCTGGAAGGCATCACCTGCTGGTGCAGGTGCCAAAGTGCTCTCCCCCGTGCCGCCGAAGACGATCGACTCCGCCCGTCTGCACACCCGCAGTTCCGAGGCACGTGCGGTGGCTGCCAAGGCCGCGGCCTTGGCGCAGACCACCTTTGCGAGTGTGGACTATCAACTCGCCGCCAATGCCGAGACGGGTTCGCCGGAGTGGGGCCTCGCTTTGAAAGATGAGTCGGGGTATGAGGTGGGTTTTTGCGTCATCTCAGCTGAGACTGGCGCGCTGACCTTCCAGGATTGGACGCTAAAGCTGGGTTCCGCACCCCCTGCGCCGCCCAGTGAGGGCGAACGCGCCGCCAAAGTCGTGAAAAAAACTGTCCGTAAAGCCTGGAACTGGACTGACAAAGCTCGCAGCGAAACGAAGAGCTTTTTCAGAGAATTGTTCCGCTGATTTACTGCTGAACTTCATGAAGTCGGGCACGGGCAGCCTCATTGGTGTGCTTTTTGCTTACTAGGGGCACATGCCAAAGGCGTTTTTACACCTTGACGCCCCTCCGCTCGGCCAGCATTACTGGCGCTTCTTCCGTCAGCTTTCCCGCTGGCTGATCCCAGACAGTCGATACAATTCCCCAAGCCCATGAACGGAGCCTCCCATCTCACCCGCAAAGTCCTCGTGCCTCTCCTTGTTCTGGCCCTCCTCGGTGCCCAGACCAGCCTGATGAACGCGCAGGTGTCCCTTGATTCACCTGCGGCCGCTGGCAAACGCATTGTTCGTGATGTGCAGGTAGTTTACAAAGGTGCTGCCACTCTGGACGCGAACCGCGTGAAGGCGCAAATGGCCACCCGCGTCGGCGAACCCTACACAGATGAGTCAGTCGAGCGCGACATCCGCACCCTTTACGCAACCGGTTCGGTGGAAAATGTGGACATCCAGGCCGTGAATGTGGATGGCGGCGTTCGCGTCGTTGTCACTCTCTCCGGTCGTGGCGGCATCGGTGAGATCAATTTCCTGGGCAATGGTGCATTCGACAACGATAAGCTGCGCAAGGAGATCGAAGTGAAAGTCGGCGACCCGGTGGATGATGCTAAGCTCACCACAGCTCAGCAGAAAATCCGCGAGCTTTACGAGAAAAAAGGCTTCTCCGACGTGCTCGTGACCTATGACGTGGCACCTTCTACCAAAGAAGGGTTCTCTTCCGTCCTGTTTAAAATCGAGGAAGGTTCCCGCGGCCTCATTGGTGACATCCGTTTCGAAGGCAACAACGCCATCAGTTCCCGAACACTGAAGGGCAAGATCAAGAGCAAGGAAAAGACCTTCTACCGCCTCTGGGGCAAGGTTGGCAAACTCGACAACCAGACGGTGATTGATGACGTGAAGATCATCGAGCAGGCCTTCCAGGACGAAGGTTATGTCTATGCGAAAGTTGGCTATCGCCGCGAGCCTATTGATGAAAAGAGCACCTCGCTCATCTTCGAGATCAACGAAGGCGGCAAGTTTGACGTCGCCTCCGTGGACCTCCAGGGCATCACTGTTTTCACCAAGGATGAGCTCACTCCCGCTATCCGAACCGAGTCCGGTTTTGCATACTCCGGCAGCGATGTACGTGGCGATGAAAAAATGATCCTCGATTACTACGGCTCCCGTGGCTACGCCGACGCACGCGTGGACACGCAGCTCACCGATGCTGGCCCTGGAAAGTTGAATGTAGTCTATGCCGTCACCGAGGGAACGAAGTCCTTCATCCGCAAGGTGAACATCAGCGGCAACATGAAGACCAAGGACGAAGTCATCCGTCGTGAACTTCCCTTTGCCCCTGGTGATCCGCTGAACACGGTCCAGCTCGAAACCGCCCAGACTACCTTGGAGAACATGAACTACTTCGAAGGCAAGGGGGAGGCCAATCCTCTCACGATCCGCCCTGTCGCCACTGAAGTGGATGGCTTTAAGGATGTGGAAGTCAATGTGGCCGAGAAGCCTACAGGTTCCGTGAACTTCGGTGCTGGTTTCAGTTCCGTGGACAGCCTTGTCGGCTTTGTAGACGTCACCCAGACCAACTTCGACATCTCCGACTGGGGCGACTTCCGTGGCGCGGGTCAGCGCTTTAACATGAACCTTCGCTACGGTATCCGCACCTCCTCCTTTAACACAAGTTGGACGGAGCCATGGTTCCTCGGCCAGAAGCTGGCTCTCACCGTCAGTCTTTTCTACCA
>JBILPY010000612.1:0-3215 GCA_044373575.1 Prosthecobacter sp.
GCGGAGGTCGGAGACGAGGTTGCGGGCTTCGCTTTGGATGCGGGAGACGAGGCTGCGGCTGGTTTCGAGCAGGGTGCGGGCTTTTTCCTCGAGCGGTCGGGTGCTGGCGGCATCGAGCCGGAGGGAGAGGCCGGTGAGCTCCTGCTCCAAGGTGTCGTGGAATTCGCGGGCGATGCGCTGGCGCTCGTCGAGCGCGGCCTGGTGGGTGATTTTGCTCTCCAAACGGGTGATCTGCCGGCGCTGGAGGGTGAGCAAAATGAGGGTGAGCAGCACGAGCCCGCCGAGCAGGGCGATGGCGAAGACGAGTCGGCGGGCATTCCAAAACGGCGCGGTGCTCAGCACCTGCACGTCATCGAGCGAGCGGAGGAGGAGCGAGGCGCGGTCGGGCTCCGAGCGGAAGCCTTTGTCCGTGGTGGCGGACTCGACGAGGCAGATGCCGGTGAGCTGGCAGGCGGAGCCGAGCTCGAGCCTGGGCGCGGTTTTTTCCAAGAGGAAGGCGCGGATGGAGGTGCCGCCGGAGGTGAGGCGCAGCTCGTAGCCGTCGGGGGTACGGAAGAAGTCATTCAACACGGCGGGCGTGGTGAGCTGGACGAGATCGGCATCGTGCGAGCCATCCTGAAACTCACGCAAGGTGACGCGGGCGGCGGTGGGCGGCTCGGCGGCCTGGCGGCTGAGCACCTGCGCATCGGCCAGCGAGGCGCTGAAGCCGGCCATGACGGGAAAGCCGGTGATTTCGGCGAGATCGCCCGCGAGGAGGGATGGCGTGGAGGAGAGATGGACGGCGATGGCCGGGGAGAGCGGTGCCTTTGGCGGCTCGTCCTCTTTGACCTCACGCGGCGGCGGTGGCGGGGTGACATCGCGGAGGAAGACGCGGCCATCCTCAAACGCGGCCAAGACGGTGCCGCGAATGCGGGCACGGTGATGCGGCTCGTCCGCCGCGCCAAAGCGCAGCAGCGAGGCGACGGAGATGACGGGCAGTGACTCAGGCGCGGCGGCGCTTTGCGTGAGGGCGACATCGCTCCAGTCGGTGACGCGCAAATAGGGAAAGACAAGCTGGCGGCGGTCATTGATGCCCCCGGCGGCGAGGGCGGTGATGCGCAATCGGGCATCGATGAGCTGCGGCGCGGCCTCCAGCGGCGCATCGACCCGCACCTCGATGACACGACTGCCCATAGCGAGACGCAGGAGGGATCGATTTTCGTCCAGCGGCGTCAGGGTGCGTCCGAGGCCTTCGACGAGCACTCGTTGATAGTGAAAGCGCCCGGTGGCGAGGTCGTCGTAGATCGCCGAAACCGCCGCCGGAGGTGATTCGTGGCTCAAAACGGTGATTTCGGTCACTTCGACGCCCGGGAGGTAGAGTCCGGCCATGGTGACGCCTTTCACCCGCACGCGATCTCCGACGCGGAGGTCGTTGCGAGCCGGTTTGAAGTGCAAATGCGTGCCTGCGGTGTCGTCCTGTACAAAAACGGTCCCGCCACTCTCGACGAAGCCGACGGTGGCCGTGAGCTCGACGGGGAGTTTTTCCAAACTGCGCTCGTAGGGCAGCGTGCGGATGTCGAGGGCGCGGGTGAGCTGCGCGTGGACGCTGCCTTGTAAGACAAGGGCGAAGCAGGCGGCTTGGAGGAGCCTGTTCATGTGCGGGAATCAGTCATCCGTGGACCCAAGCAATGAGTAGGGGTGATTGCAGCCTGAAGTTCGACCCACTTTCGTGAGGTTTTTTCCCATTCACAGCTCAGGCATCTGGCCGACAATGCGGGGTGCGAGGCCGACGTTGGTGAAGGTCTCGATGAGTTCTTCGAGAGTGACTTTGCCGCGTTCATTGATCTCGAAATAGACGAGGTCGTGGTGGGTATCGACCTTGTAGCGGACATGCGGCAGCAGATCCATTTGATCACGGAACTGCATGAGAACGGTGTCGTCGCGGAGGCCGGGGGCGTAGATTTCAAGCTCGATCATGACTTGGTTCTAGCCGCTGCGGCGGACTAAGGGCGAGCAAAAAATGGGATCTTAGCCGCGACCGCGCTCATTGAAGCGGGCGACGACGCGCTGGGCCTCGCGTTTGTCGGCTTTCTCCTTGTCGGCTTCACGCTGGTCGCCTTTGTTTTTGCCGCGACCGACGCCGATCTCGATTTTGACGCGGGAGTCCTTCCAGTAGGCGCGGAGGACGGGGAGGGTGAGACCTTTGATCTGGGTTTCTCCGAAGAGCTTCAGGATCTCGCGCTTGTGCAAGAGCAGGCGGCGGGTGCGGCGGGGCTCGTGCTGGGTGAAGCCGTTGGCCTTGTCATAGGCCTGGACATCGAGATTGTAGAGCCAGACTTGGCCGCGCTCGACCCTGGCGAAGGCATCGCTGATGTTCAGGCGGCCTTGGCGGATGGATTTGACTTCGGTTCCCCGGAGTTCCACACCCGCTTCGTAGCGTTCGAGGATTTGATAATCCCTGAGCGCTTTTCGGTTGGTGGCGATTTCGTCAGACATACGGCGGCGGAGTTTGAAGGGGCCGCCCGTGTAGGAAGACTGGCTTTACTCAGTGATGTCCTGGATCTTGATCTTGCCGTGGATGATTTCCAGCAGGGCAATGTCAGCGTCACGCAGGCCTGGACGGCGCTCGACGAGCGGGGATCTGCCACTGGCGAGTTGTTTGACACGCTTCGAGACCATGTTGATCAGGATGGGCGGATCTTTGATGATCTGGGCGGCTTGTTCGACAAGTTCGGCTTTCATCGGCTATAATGGGGACGGGGGCTGGCCCGGAGGCCGGGCGGAAGGGGGGGCAGAGAGTAGTGGGGTCTGCCGATCTGGCAAGCGGGAATTGGGCCTCAGACAAGTGGAGAGCTTCAAAGCTGGTTCAGCAGGTCGCGCTGATGGCGGTCGGCATCGGTGAGGAGCTTGGGGTCGATGTCTTCGAAGACACGGAGGGCGAGGTCGGGCTGATGGGAGGCGAGGTGGGACTGGATGAGGCGACGGGCAGCGGCAGTGTCACCGGGGAAACGCTTGAGATAGGCCTGCCAGAGGCTGGAAGCGGAGCCGGGTTTGCTGGCGGCTTCGGCGAGGGTGGCGGAGTAGTGGAGATCGCGGTTTTTGGGCTCCTGGCGGAGTGATTCGGTGATAACGCGGCGGGCTAGGGGGGTGGTTTGGGCCAAGGTGTGCAGGGTAGGGCTCAGTGCTGGATGGGTGAGAGCTTTGCCGAGGAATTCGATGGCCTGGGTGCTGCGTTT
>JBILPY010000614.1:0-3206 GCA_044373575.1 Prosthecobacter sp.
CGGCTTTGGATCAGCCGACGCTCGTGCATCTGCTGGATGTGGCCCACACCTTCCAGCTCGATGTGCTCGTGGAGGTCCACAACATGGCCGAACTCGAGCGCGCCCTGGAAACCGACGCGCGCATCATCGGCGTGAACAACCGCAACCTGAAAGCCTTCACCGTGGATCTCTCCACCACCGAAGAGCTGGCCGAGGAAGTGCCCGATGACATCATCCTCGTGGCCGAAAGCGGCATCAAGACCGTGGCTGATGCCGAGCGCCTGGCCGCCTGTGGTGCGGATGCCCTGCTCGTGGGCGAGACGCTCATGCGCAGCGCCAATATCCTGCACGACCTGCCCGCGCTTCGTGTGTTGAAGCCCGAGCGCGACACCTCTGACATCCTCGAATGAAAAACCTCCTCATCCGCTCCACGCTGACCGCCCTCGCGCGTCTCGGAGTGGCCGAGGTTTGTGTGGCGGCAGGTGCACGCAATGCGCCGCTCATCACCGCGCTGATCGCCAGTGATGGCATCAAGCTCTGGAGCTTCTTTGAGGAACGCAGTGCAGCCTTCTTTGCCCTCGGGCGGATGATGGCGGACCGCATGCCCGTGGCCGTGCTAACCACGTCTGGTACAGCGGCGGCGGAACTTCTCCCGGCCGTGATCGAGGCCTACTACCAGGGCCTGCCGCTCGTGCTCGTCACCGCAGACCGCCCGCGTCGTTATCGTGGCAGCGGCGCTCCTCAGGCCATCGAGCAAAAGGATCTCTTCGGACCTTATGTCAGCGCCTGCATTGATGTGGAGCAGGGAGCGAGCATCTCCTGGCCGACGCGGCTGATGGATAAGCCGCTGCACATCAATGTCTGTCTCGACGAGCCTCTCGATGCCGAGCATCACGGCATTGACTTCCTCAAGCATCATCATCAGAAGCCGATGACTCCCGCGGCGGTGAACGACTTCATGTTATCCGGAGAGCCTACTGCGATCATCGCCTGTGGACTGCACCCGCATGAGGCTCGTGAAGCGGCCCCCATACTCGCCAAGCTTGGCCTGCCCATCATTGCCGAGGCCACGTCCAATCTCTGGGGTCGTGCAAAGCTTGCTTCTTTGATGCTGCCTTCAGCCGAGTCCACGTTTCGAGCGCTCGACATCCGTCAGGTCATCCGCATCGGCGGTGTGCCATCGGCTCGCTGGTGGCGGGATTTGGAAAACCGGCCCGAGGTTTGGGTCACGAACATCTCCCGCGTACCATTCCCCGGTCTCGCGAGAAAAGAGCATGTGCAAACTCTGCCCTGGCATGCGCTGGAATTGCTCGCGGAGCGGAAGCTCGCCGCCGCTGCCTTCAATCACGACAAACGCGCACTTCAGCCTTTGCTCGATGCGCATCCTTTGTCCGAGCCTGCCTGGATGCGCGAGATCACCCGCCACTTCAGCGCGGGAGATCGCGTCTTCATCAGCAACAGCCTGCCAATCCGTGAGATGAATCTGGCGCTCAAGTCGCCGGAGGAGGGTGTGGAGTTCTTCGCCAATCGTGGTGCCAATGGCATTGATGGCATCGTCTCCACCTGGCTCGGCACGAGCGCCAGTTCACGAAACTCCTGGCTCATCATCGGTGACCTCAGCGCGATGTATGATCTAGCCGCGCCATGGATCATGCCGCAGCTCCCGCAGGGGAATCGCAAGCTCGTCGTGATCAACAATCGCGGCGGTAAGATCTTCTCCCGTGTGAAGAGCCTGCGTTCTTTGCCCAACGAGGCGCGGCAAATCATCGAGAATCGTCATCGCGTTACCTTTGAGCCCTGGGCTGCCATGTGGGGCCTGGGCTACATCCGCGCCACAAAGCCATCACATCTCGATAAGATTCCCGATGGAGCCTATCTCATCGAAGTCATTCCTGACCCCGATGAGACGGAAGCGTTTTACTCGGCGATGGAGTGAGAGGGACTACTTCGTGCCCACGCGCCAGAGATTGTTCTCCGTGCGGATGAGGAGGTCGTCACCCACCACAGCGTAAGAGGCCAGCGAGCGCTCGGCGAGTTCGTTCTTCGCCAGCACCGTGAAGGTCTTGCCAGGCTTCACGATGACGCCGAGGCCTTTTTCGTCCTGGAGATAAAGTTTGCCATCGGCGTGCAGGATTGATGCACTGATCGGGCCGGTGCAGCGCTCCTGATAATGAGCGGTGCCTGTCTTCGCATCGAGACAGGAGAGGATGCCGTTGTCGGCCACGAGGTAGAGTTCATCTCCCACCACGACCATGCTCGGATTGTGCGGAGCGTATTTCTCCATCTTCCAGGCGACGTGCGTGTCCGTCACGTCACCAGTTCCATCCACCTTCACGGCGATGACCGTAGGTTTGTCATAACCCGTGGCGATGAAAACCATGCCGTGAGCATAAACAGGGCGCGGCACGACCGAGTAACCTTGATCGTAGCGAGCTTTCCAGATTTCAGCGCCCGTCACGGGATCGAGCGCATTCACCACGCCGCTGCCGGGCGTGATGAGTTGGCGCTTGCCATTCACGTCGATCACCAGCGGCGTGCTGAAGGAGAACTTGCGCTTCGCATCACTCACGCGGGCAAACTTCCAGCGCTGTTTGCCGGTGGCTTTGTCGAGGGCGATCACCGCAGGTTCCTTGGCGGCATCGGCATTGTAGATGAGCAGATCTCCCTCGATCACCGGGCTACCGCCATTTCCATGCACGGGTTCATAGGCAAACTCACGCGTGCTCCACACGATGCTGCCATCCGCTGCGTTCAGGCAGGCCGTGCCCTGGTGCCCGAAGTGGACGTAGAGCTTGTCCACCTCAAAGATCGCCGTCGGGCTCGCGTGGCTGTTCTTCTTGTGGATGTTCGGGGCCGTGGCGGCGGTCTGGGGGAAGACTTCCTTGTCCCAGATGACCTTGCCATCTGTCGCTGAAACACAAAGCGCACGCAGGCTGCGGTCGATGACCGGCTTCTCTTCACCTCCGACTGGCACGGCGCTGGTGACATAGATTCGATCTCCGACGACGACTGGGGATGACCAGCCCACACCCGGAAGCGCAGCCTTCCAAACGATGTTCTTGTTCAGATTTGGATTCCATTCTGTTGGCAGGCCAATCGTGGCGCTGTTGCCTTGTTTGTCCGGGCCGCGGAATTCGGGCCAGTCTTGGGCGAGGACGGCGGTGGCAGTGAGTAGGAGGATGGGATGGATGGGGCGCATGTGAGAAATAAGAGAAAGGATAATCAAG